>DAINSJ010000019.1:10740-16511 GCA_036741375.1 Candidatus Limnocylindrales bacterium | reverse complement strand
TGGCGGATCGTCTCGAGCATCCGGTAGCGAGTCGTCGGTCCCCGATCCACGATCACGAGGGACCGGTCCACCAGGCGAGCCAGGCCGTCGAGCGTCTCGATGAGGCCCGGGCTGGTGCCGCTCGCCGGCGGTCGTTGCCCGGGCGCGGCGGGTGCAATCTCGCCGGCCACGCTGGCGACGGCACTGGCCGTCCAGCCGCCGGCGAAGATCGACAGGCGTCGCAGGAGACGCTGGTCGTCCTCCGTGAGGAGATCCCAGCTCCAGTCGATCAGCGCGTGCAGGGTCTGCTGGCGAGGCACCGCCGTCCGACGTCCCCCGGTCAGGAGCCGGAACCGATCGCCGAGTCCGATGGCGATCTCCTCCGGTGACATCGACGACACGCGACCGGCGGCGAGCTCGATCGCGAGTGGGATGCCATCCAGCCGACGGCAGATCTCCGACACGGCGCCGACGTTCGCGCCGGTCAGCTCGAACGATGGGAGGACGGCGCCGGCGCGCTCCGAGAAGAGACGGACGGCTTCCGTGGCTGCCGCCTCCGGGACGGTGAACGGCGGCCCGTTCAGGCGGGATCCATCCCGGTGACCGGGACACGACAGGGATGGGACCTGCAGGACCGCCTCGCCCGGAACGGCAAGCGCCTCGCGACTCGTCGTCAGGATCCGGAGGCCGGGGCCGGCGGCCAGGAGCCGACCGGCGATATCGGCGACGCCGTCGATGAGGTGCTCCGCGTTGTCGAGCAGCAGCAGCAGGTCCTTCGACGCGAGGAATTCGACGACCACGTCGACGGCCGGGCGGCCGGGTTGCTCGGGAACGCCCAGCGCCCGGGCGATCTCGGGGGCAATCTGGACCGGATCGCCGAGGGGGGCGAGCTCCGCGATCCAGGCACCGTCCGGGAACCGTCCGGCGACGCGGCCGGCCACCTCGATCATGAGCCGCGTCTTGCCCGTCCCGCCCGTCCCGATGAGGGTCACCAGGCGGGCCCGGCCGATGAGGTCCTCCACCTCCCCGAGCTCGCGCTCGCGGCCCACGAAGGAGGTGAGCTGGACGGGCAGGTTGGAGCGGCGGGTGCTCAGCGAGCGGAGCGGTGGGAACTCGCTCTTCAGGTCAGCGACGGCAACCTGGAACACCTGCTCCGGCCGGTCCAGGTCACGGAGCCGATGCGAGCCGCGGTCGAGGAGCTCGACATCGGCCGGGAGGCGTTCGCGGGTGAGGACGGCGGCGACGGCCGACAGCAGGATCTGGCCCCCGTGACCGATCGCGAGGATCCGCGCGTCCCGATTCAGGGCCGGGCCGAAGAAGTCACCCTCGCGGGTCTCGGCGGCGCCGGCGTGGATGGCCATCCGGACCCGCAGCGGACCGATGGGACCCCAGGCCTCGTCGCGGAGTGACCGCTGGGCGATGAGCGCGGCTCCGACGGCCGCCACCGGATCCTCGAACACCGCGAGCAATCCGTCGCCGGTCGTCTTGACGATCGTTCCGGCGGAATGCCCGATCGCCTCGCGCAGGAGCCGGTCGTGGGTCGCGAGGGCCGAGCCCATGGCCTCGGGATGCTCCTCCCATAGCCGCGTGCTGCCCTCGATGTCGGTCAGCAGGAACGTCGACAGGCCGGACGCTCCGGGATGGATCGCGCCGGAGGCCTCCGGGACGGGCAGGTCGAGCACGGGTCAGGACGCCGCCGTTCTGGTGGTCCCGTTGACGAAGCGGCCGATCCGGACGAGCGCCTCCTCGAGCTTCTCGTAGGAGGTCGCGTAGCAGGCGCGGACATGGCCCTCGCCCGACGGACCGAAGGCGCCACCCGGGATCACGGCGACGTGCTCCTCCTCGAGCAGGCGCCGGGCGAACGTCTCGGAGTCAAGGCCCGTCGAGGTGATGCGTGGGAAGGCATAGAACGCGCCACGCGGCTCGAAGGTCTCGAGGCCCATGGCGTTGAAGCCGTCGACGACGAGCCGCCGGCGGCGGTCGTACTCGGATCGCATCGTCTCGACGTCGGCCTCGCCCTCAACGAGCGCGACCAGCGCCGCGTCCTGGGCGGTCGTCGGGGCCGACATGATCCCGTACTGGTGGACCTTGACGATGCCCTCGAGGATGGGCGCCGGCGCCGCGAGCCAGCCAACCCGCCAGCCGGTCATCGCGTAGGCCTTGCTGAAGCCGCCCATGAGGATCGTCCGGTCCCGCATCCCCGGCAGCGAGGAGAAGGCCCGGTGGCGATACGTGCCGTACGCGAGCCGGTCGTAGATCTCATCGCTGTAGACGAGCAGGTCGTGGCGCTCGGCGATCGCGGCGAGCTCGTCCTGGATCTCGGGCGGGAGGACGGCGCCGGTCGGGTTGCAGGGGTAGCCGAGGAACAGGGCCTTTGTCCGGGGTGTGATCGCGGCCTCGACGGCGGCCGGATCGAGCGCGAAGTCGTCCTCGAAGCGGGTCGGGACGTGGATCGCGACGCCGCCGGCGAACACGATGGCCGGCACGTATGCCACGTAGGACGGCTCGTGGAGGATCACCTCGTCACCCGGGTCGCAGGTCGCCCGCAGCGCGAGGTCCACGGCCTCCGACGCGCCGACGGTGATCAGCAGCTCGGTCGCCGGGTCATAGCGGACGCCATACAGGCGGTCGAGGTGGCGGGACAGGGCGCGTCGCAGCTCGAGCGTTCCGTAATTCGAGGTGTAATGCGTCCGGCCTTCGCGCAGCGACTCGACCCCGGCCTCGATGATCGACCGGGGCGTCTCGAAGTCCGGCTCGCCGATCCCGAGGCTGATGACGTCGGTCATGTCGGCGAGGATGTCGAAGAACCGCCGGATGCCCGAGCGCGGCACGGCCTTCACGCGATCCGCGAGCACGCGGTCCGCGAGTGGCACCCGATCCGCGGGTGGCACCCGATCGACGTCGATCGTCATGCGTGCGAGCCTACGGCGGCGGTCGTCCGCGCGCGGGGCGAGGGGCCGTTCGGGTCATTCGCGGCTTCGAGGCCGGGCGGTTCCACGGATCGCCAGGCAGCCTCCGACGTGATCCCCTCGTACGCCCGGGCGAGGCGGAAGAGCTCGAGCTCGGACCAGGGCGGCCCGATGAGCTGCAGCCCGACCGGCAGGTCCTCGGAGAGGCCGCACGGCACGGAGACCCCCGGCAGCCCGGCGATGTTCACCGGCAGCGTGCAGGCATCGCTGAGGTACATCGAGACCGGATCCGCGAGCCGAGCGCCGAACCGGAACGCCACGGACGGCGACGTCGGTGCGACGAGGGCATCGAAGCCGGCCTCGAAGACGGTGTCGAAGTCGCGCTTGATCAGCGTTCGGACCTTCTGCGCCTTCAGGTAGAACGCGTCGTAGTAGCCCGCAGACAGGGCGTACGTGCCGAGCATGATCCGGCGCTTGACCTCGGGCCCGAAGCCGTCACCGCGGGTGGCGAGGTAGTCGGCGATGAAGTCGGCGCCATCGAGGCGGATCGAGCGCCCGTATCGCACGCCGTCGTAGCGGGCAAGATTCGCCGAGGCTTCGGCGGGCGCGACGATGTAGTACGTCGCGAGCCCGTAGTCCGTATGCGGGAGGCTGACCTCCTCGACGGTCGCGCCGGCACCCTCCAGCGCCGCGACCGCTGCGCGGACGGCGGCCTCGACGCCCGGCTCCATGCCTGCGACGAAGTACTCCTTCGGGAGGCCCAGGCGCTTGCCCTTCAGCCACGCGCCGGCCTCGTCGTGGCCGGCGGGGAGCTGGAGGAGCTCGTCGGGCACCGGGATCGGCGCCGAGGTGGAGTCGCGCGGGTCGCGGCCGGACACCGCGTGGAGCAGCGCCGCCGCGTCGCGCGAATCGCGCGCCAGCGGACCGATCTGATCGAGCGACGAGGCGAACGCGACGATCCCGTAGCGGCTCACCCGTCCGTAGGTCGGCTTCATGCCGACGATCCCCGTCAGCGCCGCCGGCTGGCGGATGGAGCCGCCGGTGTCGGTCCCGATCCCGAACGGGACGTGGTACGCCGCGACTGCCGCCGCCGACCCGCCGCTGCTGCCGCCCGGGACGCGGTCGAGATCCCACGGATTCGACGTGGGGCCGAACGCCGAGTGCTCCGTCGATGAGCCCATCGCGAACTCGTCCATGTTCGTCTTGCCGAGGATCACGGCTCCCGCGTCGCGAAGGCGCTCGGTGATGTGGGCGTCGTAGGGGGCGATGTAGCCTTCGAGGATCCGGGAACCGGCCGTGCACTGGCCACCCTCGACGGACACCAGGTCCTTCAGCGCGACGGGGATGCCGAGCAGCGGATGCAGGGCATCGACGGCGGCCGTCCCCTCGGCGCGGGCAGCCGCGAGCCGGACGTCGGCCGCATCGGCTTCCTCGAGCGCCCGATCGCGGTCGATCGTCAGCCACGCGTTCAGGGCATTGTTCTGGCGCTCGGCGACGTCGAGATGCGCCCCGACGAGCTCGCGCGACGAGACGTCGCCGGCCCGAAGCCGGGCAGCCATCTCATGAGCGAGCAGGCGGGTCCAGTCCTCTCTCATCGACGACCCTGGCGGCTCACGGCCCGGCCGCTCACGAAGCGTCGCCGCCGAGAATCGGCGGGACGATGACGAAGTCGCCCACGACTCGGTCGCCGGCGTTGCGGAGCACCGCCTCGACGGGCAGCGACGGCGTGACGACGTCCTCACGCAGGATGTTCTCGAGCTCGATCGTCTGGGCCGTCGGCGGGATCGCCGAGGTGTCGAGCTCGGCAAGCTTCGCGTATTGGTCGAGGATGTGGTTGAGCTGGCCTTCGAGGCGCTCGAGCTCGGCCTCGGTCAGGCCGAGGCGCGCGAGATAGGCGACGTGCTCGACGTCCGAGCGGGAGAGTCCGGCCACCGGCGGATGATAGCCGAGCGTCCACGGCGGCCGGTCCGTGGCATGCTCCGCGAACCGTGTCGAAGACCGTGCCGATGGGCCGCTGTCCAGGCTGCGGCGTGGAGCTGCCGGGCTCAGCCGAGCCCTGGGATCCGCGCTCGCTCGCCTCCGAGGCGTGCCATGCGTTGTACGGCGAGGTCGCCGGGTTCGAGAACCAGCACATCGTCGAGCTCGGTCGCTGGCACCAGCTCCTCGTCGACGTCTACGCGGCCCAGCACGCGGGCGAGCGAACCCCCGCGATCGGGACTGCATTCGCGTTGATCGGCCTGCATCTCGCGATCGAGGAGGGCTGGGATGGTCTCGCCGTGCGGGATGCCCACCAGGACCTCGCCCGGCGCCACGGGGATTGGCCGGCCTTCACGAGACCTGAGCGACGCGGCGACCTGACGGTCCTGGATCTCGCGCTCGCAGGCACGCCCGAGGAACATGTCGAGCGCCTCCGGGCGTGGGCCGCGGACGTGTGGCAAGCCTGGACGGAGTCCCACACGGCCGTGGCGGCGCTCACCGAGGAGCCGCTGCCGCGGAATCGCCCGCCTCGCCCCGAACGGCCGTGAGCGTCGCCCGAGCCTGATCGAGGTGGACCCGATCGTGGCCGGCAGCCAGCCGGAAGGTGAGGTCGTAGCTCTCAGGACCGCGCTCGCGATGCAGGCCGATCCTCTCCCGGTCCTCGGCCGGCGTGCGGCGCCAGAGGTCCAGGTTCGCCGCTCGCAACCCCTCGAAGAGGGCGATGAGCACGGCCGGATCGTCGTCGCGGTGATGCAGGCCGGACACCCACAAGGCCTGGTCGTACCCGAGGAGCTCCGGCTCGTCCTGGGCGAGGATCCAGCGATAGCGCCCCGACACGACGAGCTCGGCGTCGACGACGTGGGCGAGGCACTCGAGGACGCTCCACTCGCCCGGAGACGGGATCGT
>DAINSJ010000019.1:0-10640 GCA_036741375.1 Candidatus Limnocylindrales bacterium | reverse complement strand
CGGGATCGTCTTCCCCGAGCGCGTCCAGCAGATGTCGCTGATAGGCTGCCGCCTCGGCAACGGGATCGGGCGAGGTCATTCGGTGCGTCCTCCTTCGAGCAGCTCTCGGAAGCCGTCGGCGTCGAGCACGGTGACGCCCAGCGTCTCGGCTTTCGCCAGCTTCGATCCGGCTCCCGGGCCGGCAACCACATAGTCGGTCTTTTTCGAGACGGAGCTCGCGGCCTTGCCGCCCGCCACCCGGATCGCCTCCTCGGCCTCCTCGCGGCTGAACCCCTCGACGGCACCGGTCACCACCACGATCTTCCCCGCAAGCGGGCCGGCCACGGCCGCGACCCGTGGCGCCGGCAGCTCCACCTCAACGCCGGCGTCGGCAAGGTCCTCGAGCACCCCCCCGCCTGCACCCTCCGGCCCGAACCATGCCGCCACGCTCGCCGCGACTGTCGGGCCAATGCCCTCGATCTCCTGGAACCTCGCCGGCCCCCCGGTGGCGACCTGCTCGAGGTGCGCTGCGGCGCGCTCCAGCCAGCCGTCACCCGCGGGCACCTCGGTTGCCAGCCACGCGGCGAGCTCGATCGCCGTCGTCCAGCCGACCTGGGGGATGCCGAGCCCGGCGAGGACACGCTCGAGCGGCCGTCGGCGAGCCTTCTTGATCGAGGCGTGAAGGTTCTCGGCGCTCTTGCGGGCGAACCGGTCGAGGCTCTCGAGGTCCTCGACGCTGAGGCGGAAGAAGTCGCCTCGCTTCCTGACCAATCCGCGCTGGAGCAGCTGCTCGAGGACGTGCCAGCCGGCGCCCTCGATGTCCATCCCGCCGCGCCCGGCGAAATGGCCGAACTCCTGGGCGACGCGCGCCGGGCACGCGAGGTTGGGGCAGTAGTGGCGGACGGCACCCTCGTCGCGGACGATCGGGGTGTCGCAGACGGGGCAGGTCGCCGGCATCTCGAACTCGCGCTCGGCTCCGGTCCGGCGCTCGACGATCGGCCGGACGACCTCCGGAATGACGTCTCCGGCTTTCTGCAGCACGACGGTGTCGCCGATCCGGATGTCCTTCCGGCGGACCTCATCGAGGTTGTGGAGCGTCGCTCGCGAGACCGTCGAGCCGGCGACCTTGACGGGCGTCAGGTGGGCGACCGGCGTCATCGTGCCGGTCCGACCGACGTACACAACGATGTCCTCGAGGTGCGCCTCGACCTGCTCCGGCGGGAACTTGTAGGCAATCGCCCAACGCGGAGCCCGGGAGACCATCCCGAGTCGCTCTTGCTGATCGAATGCGTCGACCTTCACGACGACGCCGTCGGTCTCGTACGGCAGCTTGTGGCGGGCTTCACGCCAGCGTTCCGTGAACGCGATCACGCCATCGATGTCGAGGCCGGCCTCGTGCTGCGGATTCACGGGAAAGCCGAGCACCTCGAGCCGCTCGAGCGCCCCCGCCTGCGTCGTCACGCCCGGCGACGCGGAGCCGCTCTCTTCCCCGGGGGCTCCGGTCGTCGAGCCGCTGCCCGCCGCCTCGATCAACTGATAGAACCACGCCGAGAGCCGCCGACTGGCGGTGACCTGCGGGTCGAGCTGGCGGAGCGAGCCGGCGCCGCTGTTCCTCGGATTCGCGTACGTCGACAGGCCGGCCGCCTCGCGCTCCTCGTTGATCCGGGCGAACTCGGCCTTCGGCATGAAGACCTCCCCGCGCGCGTCCAGGGACAACGCCTCCTTGAGCCGCTCGGGAACCACGGAGATCGTCCGCAGATTCGCGGTCACGTCCTCGCCGGCCGTTCCGTCGCCGCGGGTCGCGCCCTGAGCGAAATGGCCCCGTTCGTAGCGGAGCGATATCGCTAGGCCGTCGATCTTCAACTCGGCCACATACCGGAGGCCCCCGACCGGATCCGGCGCCGCCGCCAGGCCGAGGCCCTTCCGGACCCGCGCGTCAAAGCCGCGGAGCTCCTCGTGGGTGAAGGCGTTCGAGAGCGAGAGCATGGGCCTGCTGTGCCGCACCTCATCGAACGTCCCGCCGAGGCGGGCACCGACCCGCTGCGTCGGCGACAACGGCGTCACGAGGACGGGAAACGCCGCCTCGAGCGCAACGAGCCGACGGAACAGCTCGTCGTACTCGCCGTCGGTCAGCTCTGGGGCGTCGGCCTCGTAGTAGGCCTTGTTCGCCCGCTCGATCGCCGCGGCCAGCTCGGCGTGACGGACCGGCGCCGCGTCCGCGTCCAGGGCGGCGGCCTCGGCGATCAACGCCGGATCGACGGGCAGGCCGTCGAGCCCGAGGGCCGTCTCGCGGGGTCCCGTCTCGACGCCATCGCTCATCGACGTCAAGGATACGGAGCCGATCGGGTTGCGAGGCGGACCGTCATGCCCAGGCGGGTCGCCATGCGTGGCGGGTCACCATGCCTGAAGGACGAGCGGAACGGGCCTTCGGCAGGCGCGGCCGATGGCGGGTGCGCTTACGTGTTCAAGCCACACGTGGGTGTACGATCGATCCTCGGCCAGGCGGGCAACACGAGCTGGCTCCCGGCGCGGCGGCGATAGTCGAGCTCGGCCGTCCTTCGCCCGGACGGAGACTCCAGCGCACACGTGAGGTCGCACCATGTCGGGTAACCAGCGGATCAGCTACGTCGGGCCGGAGTCCGTCGATGAGAACATGCGCGCCGAGCTGGAACGGTGCGCCCGGTTCGGTACGCCGCGACCGGAGAGCCAGTCGATCCGGGCCCATGTCCCCGCCGTCTTCTGGTCGTTCGCCACGTCGTGGCAGGCCGTGTTCCGGGAAGGCGTCTGCGACCACACGATCAAGGAGCTCTGCCGGGTCTACGTCTCGCGCACCGTGAAGTGCGAGTACTGCGGCAACCAGCGCTCCGTGCAGGCATCCGCGCAGGGCCTCACCGAGGGCAAGTACGACGCCTTGCTGAACTTCGAGACCTCGGACGCCTACGACGAACGGCAGAAGGCGGCGCTGGCATACGCGGAGGCGATCACCTGGCGCCTCGATCCCGACGACGCCTTCTGGGATCGTCTCCACCAGCATTTCTCGGACCCCGAGCTCGTCGAATTGGGCTACTTCATTGCGCTGACCATGGGCCAGCAGAGCTGGCTGCGCCTCCTCAACATCGAGCATCACGCGGTCCTCGCCGGCCACACCGCGTCGATGGCGCCCGGCTTCGAGACCCCAGCTGCGCTGGCCGCCAGCAAGCGAAGCGACGACTACTGGGCCAAGCGCTGACGGGGGCGGCCGTCCGAGGTCCGTTTCCCCACCTGGTCTCCCGCTCCGCCCGGCACGCTCCGCCTCACCGGCGGGCGCTGGCGCCCCCTGGCTCCGCGGCGACACGCTTCGTCGCCTCGAGCTCGAACGGGCGGATCAGCGGGGTCATGAGAAGCACCGCCACGACGATCGCGGCGAGGGTCAGGAAGCCGGCGCCAAAGTCGCCGGTCGCATCGAGCAGGGTCCCGACCAGGGGTGGGCCGAAGATCGCGGTGAGGAGACCGCCAAAGCCGACGATCGCCTGCGCCGACGCAGGGCTCATGGGAACGCTGGCCGCGGCGCCGTTGAATGCGGCGGCGTAAGGGAACCCGACGCCGAGGCCCGTGACGATGAGCCCGACGACGGCTACGAGCAGCGCCGGTGCCAGGGCCATCGTCGTAAGGCCGAGCGCGGCAAGGGCGAGCCCAGCCCGGATGAGCCGTACCGGGCGCATCCCGCCCTCGAGCATGACGCCGCCGAGCGTGCGGCCGGCGATGCCGGTCACGAGCGTCAGCGAGCCGATCAGCCCGCCGGCCGCAATGGTCAGCCCGAAGGCATCGGCCAGGTAGAGGGTGACCCACGTGCCGATGACGATCGCCATCCCGAATCCGCACATGTGGCAGAGCGCGAGCAGCCAGGTGTTGCGCTCGCGCAGGGCAATGGCCAGCGCGGCCCGGGCCCTGGTCGCGACCGGGGCCCGGGGTTCGCTCGGGGCGAGGAACGCCCAGACCACCCAGACCGCGGCCACGGCCAGGCCGGAGCGCGTGAAAGCGAGACGCCAGTCCCCGGACGGACCGGCCAGGATCGGGATGTAGGCGAGCGTGATCCCCGACCCCACCAGGAACGCCGCGCCGTAGAGCCCCTGGGCGAGATGGCGACCGCGGTCGTCAAAGATCGATCTCGTATACGAGGCGCCTGCGGCAAAACCGAAGCCCGAACCCAAACCGCCGAGGACACGCCAGCCGAGCAGGGCCGGAAAGCTCGGTGCCAGCAGCCCGGCGCCAAGACTGCCGATGGTGACGAGCAGGAACCCGAGCGTCACGGCCGATCGCATGCCGATTCGATCGGCGACGGCGCCGCCGGCCAGCATCGTCGTCGCGCTGGCCCCGAAGAATGCCGTGGCGATCATGCCCGCGTCCGCCGACGACAATCCGAACTCCGCCCGGATGAGCCCGAGGACCGGACCTTGGATCGTGTAATTCGTGGCGGAGGCAATGGCGACCGCGCAGATCAGCAGGACGGCCCTGCGGCGCGACGAGGCTGGCATCCGGGAAACTGTAGCGGCGCCGGTCGGACCTCGCGACCCGGCCATCGGACCATCACGCCGGGCACCGGCTGGGTTGGCTCGGCAAGTTCGGACTTGACCGGCCCGTGCCCGCGACCGTATTATGCCGACCATTCCGCAATCGATTTCCCACTCGGGAAACAGGCCAGGAAGAGAGGCTGCAAATGGTCGACACGTCCCCATCGCTCGTCGGTCCGGGCATCCGTCACGCGCTCATCGGGGTGGCCGCCGCCGCGATCGCCCTCGCGGGGTGCACGGGTACCTCGACCCCGAGCCCGGCCGCGTCAGCCGCGGCATCGACGGCGGCGGCCGCGCAGCCGACGGCAGCCTGTCCGATCTCGCCGTGCGACAAGCCGATCGTCATCGGGGTCTCACAGGCGCTCACCGGCGACAAGTCCAGTCCCGGCACGGACATCGAGCACGGATATCAGGTCTGGGTGAAGGAAATCAACGCCGCCGGCGGGCTCCTCGGACGCCAGGTGGTCCTGAAGGAATACGACAACCAGAGCCTCGCCGACACGGCGGTGAGCCAGATGGAGCGGCTCGCCACCGTCGACAAGGTCGACCTCATGTTCGGGCCGTTCTCGTCGGCCCTGACGATCCCGACCTCGGCGGTCGCCGAGAAGTACAAGTACGCGTTCATCGAGGGCGCAGGCGGGGCCCCCGGGGTCTTCTCCCGCAACTTCCACTACGTGTTCTTCGTCCAGCCGGCGACGGCGCAGCATCAGGCCGATCCGTTCGTCAACTACATCCTGTCGTTGCCGGCCGGCCAGCGACCGACGACCGCGGCCTACCCGCAGCAGGACGACCCGTTCGTGAAGGCGACCGAGGACGGCGCTCAGTCGACGCTTGAGGCTGCCGGGATCAAGACCGTGTACCACGATGTCTACCCGCCGACCCAGACCGACTTCGCGTCGATTGCAGCCGCGGTCAAGGCATCTGGTGCCGACATCGTGCTTGGCGGAACCATCTTCGAGGACGCCGTGGGCCAGGTCCAGGCGTACTCCTCGATCAACTACCAACCGAAGGCGATCTACTTCACGAGCGGTCCCGGCACCGTCGGCGATTTCAAGCAGGCGCTGGCCAACAAGGTGAACGGCATCTTCACCGGTGACGGCTGGATCCAGACGTCGAAGGCCCCGGGCAACGACAAATTCATCACGGAATACCACGCGATGTTCCCGGCCGTGACCGACGTCGGGACAGAAGGTGCCGAGGGATACTCCGTCGGGCAGGTCCTTCAGGCCGCCGTCGAGGCGACCCAGTCCCTCGACAACACGAAGATCGCCGACTGGCTGCACGCCAACTCGGTCCAGACGGTCCAGGGGATGATCGGCTGGGACAACCTCGGTCGCCCGAACGGCAGCTACCTGCTGGAGCAGTACCTGTCCGGCACGCTCCATGTCGTCGCGCCGGCGAACGATCCGAACAAGGACGCGGATCCGCAGTACCCGAAGCCCAACTGGTGAGATTGGCCGCTCCTCAGGAACACTTCCCGGGCTCCTACCCGGGAGGTGTTTCCGGATCTGGTCGGTACGGCGC
The DNA here is from genome assembly GCA_036741375.1 of Candidatus Limnocylindrales bacterium. Lineage (GTDB taxonomy): Bacteria > Chloroflexota > Limnocylindria > Limnocylindrales > CSP1-4 > UBA5189. Next base: position 4,587 of record DAINSJ010000019.1, on the reverse strand, counting down.
AGGGTGCGCGAGTTGAGTTCGGAACTCCTGGCTCAGGCCATTGTCCTCGGCATCCTCACGGGCGGCGTCTACGCCCTCATGGCATCGGGCCTGACGCTGATCTTCGGGATCATGCGGGTCGTGAACATCGCGCATGCCGCGACGATCATCATGGCGGCGTACATCTCGTTGCTGTTGTTCAAGACGTTCAACCTCGATCCGATCGTCTCGATCGTGGTCGTCATGCCGATCTTCTTCGCGGCCGGTGCGCTGGTTCAGTGGGGCATCCTGCGTCGCCTCAGCGGCCGTGACCTCACGCTGACGGTCCTCGTCACCTTCGGCTTTGCCATCATCCTCGAGGGATTGCAGGGCAGCCTCTGGTCCTCGTCATTCCAGGCGATCAACACGTCCTACTCGCTGAACAGCTTCGAGCTCGGCGGAATCTACGTGCCGCTGATCCGTCTGTTGTCCAGCGGGGTTGCCCTCCTCATCCTCGGCGCGCTCTACCTCGTGCTCTCGAGAAGCAATCTCGGCCGCGCGATCCGGGCAACGACGCAGGACGCGAGCACCGCGGCGCTCGTGGGCGTCAACGTGGAGCAGGTGACCATGATCGCTTTCGCACTCGGCGTGTCCATCGCGTCCGCGGCTGGGCCACTCCTGGGGATGCTCTTCGCCTTCTACCCGGCGACCCACTGGCTGTGGATCGGGAAGCTTCTCGCGATCGTCGTCCTCGGCGGGCTGGGGAGCCTGTCCGGCACGTTCGTGGCGGCGATGATCCTTGGACTCGCCGAGCAGATCGCGACGGCGACCATCTCGCTCAACTGGGCTCCGCTGGTCTTCTACGTCTTCCTCTTCGGCGTCCTCATCGTCCGACCGAGGGGTCTGTTCGGCGCGATGTCCCGGGAAAGCCTGTAGCTCGATGCGAGTGCGCAACGTTGCGCCGCTTCTGGCGCTCGGGCTCTTCGTCGTCCTGCCGATCTTCGTTCGCGAGGGCTTCTACCTCGACCTTCTCCTGTTCACGTTCATGTACGCGGCGATGTCGGTCGGCTGGAACATCATGGGCGGCTTCGCCGGCTACGTGTCACTCGGCCACGTCGGGTTCTTTGGCCTCGGGTCGTACCTCGCCGGCCTCATGGTCGTGCACTGGGGCATCCCGGTCTTCGTGAGCGCCCCGTTCGTCGGCCTGCTGGCGGCTGTGGCCGGGGCCGGTCTCGGCTGGATCTCGCTCCGGGCGCGAGGCACGTCATTCGTCATCGTGACCCTGACATTCACCTACGTGATCCAGCTCATCGCGCTCAATTGGCGGGACGTCACCGGCGGCAGCGCGGGCCTGTACCTGCCGTTGCTCGATCTGCCCGGCGACCTCGTGATCATGCCCTTCTACTACTCGATGCTCATTCTGCTGGTCGTCGCGATCGCCGTGGCGATCCTGATCCGGCGCTCGAAGTTCGGGCTGGGCCTCGTCGCGATCCGCGAGGAGGAGGGCAAGGCGGACGGATCAGGCGTGAACACGTCCTTGTACAAGATCCTCGCCTTTGCCATCAGCGTCTCGTTCGCGGGAGCGGCCGGCGCGCTGCACGCCCAGTACCTGAACTACGTCGACCCGGACCTGGCCTTCGAACTCATCATCACCCTCAACCTGGTCATCATGACGCTGGTCGGGAGCCGCGGCACGATCTGGGGCCCGGTCCTCGGGGCGTTCATCATCCAACCCCTGTCGCAGTACCTCATCTACTGGGTCCCGTCCGGGATCGCCGGTCAGGTCCACCTGGTCGCGCTGGGAATCGTCCTGGTTCTCGTGGTGATGTTCCTCCCTGACGGAATCATCATGTCCTGGGACCTCTGGCGCCGCCGCAGCAGCGGCGCCGGCCCGACAGATGCTGCCGAGCAACTCTCGGGAGCAACGTCATGATCGAGGCGACGCTGCCGGCCGTCGTCGGAGCCGACGTGGGCCGCGATGTGGCAACGTGCCTGACCGTCTCCGGCGTGAGCAAGTCGTTCGGGGGGATTCAGGCCCTGACCGACTGCTCCTTCACCGTGAGAAAGGGCAGCATCACTGCCCTCATCGGGCCGAATGGCTCGGGCAAGACGACGCTCTTCAACTGCGTCACCGGCTTCTACGAGCCGGACCGAGGCGAGATATTCGTCCACGGTGTCCCGATCATCGGGCGCCGCCCGAGCGACATCGTCCACCTCGGCCTCATGCGGACGTTCCAGGTGACGAGGATCTTCCGGAAGATGACGGTGCTCGAGAACATGATCGTTCCCGTCCGGCAGCTGACCCTGCGGGCGCTCTTCACGGCGGCGATCAAGGGACACGAGCGTGAGCGGGCGGAGGAGCTCCTCGAGTTCGTCGGGCTGCTGGGTCTCCGGGATGAGCAGGCGGGCAGCCTCTCCTTCGGCCAGCAGAAGCTGCTCGAGCTCGCCGCGGCGCTGATGGCGGAGCCCGAGACCGTGCTGCTCGACGAGCCCGCCGGCGGGCTGAACCCGGTGATGATCGAGAAGGTCGCCTCTCACGTCCGCGCGCTCAACCAGCGTGGTGTGACGTTCCTGATCATCGAGCACAACATGAGCTTCGTGATGAACCTCTGCGACCCGGTCATCGTCATGCACCGCGGGAGCGTGATCGCCCAGGGCACGCCTGAGGCTGTCCGCGACGACCCGATCGTCCTCGACGCGTACCTCGGAGACTGACGGTGCTGCTCGAGATCGAGGGCCTATTCGCCGGCTACGGCAGCGGCGGCGATGTCCTGCGGGGCGTGGACCTCGCCCTCGCACAGGGCGACTTCGCCTGCCTCATCGGGCCGAACGGGGCCGGAAAGTCGACACTCCTGCGGGTCATCTCGGGGATCCTCCGGCCGCGCCGGGGCACGATCCGGTTCGATGGAGCCGACGTCTCCGGCTGGCGGCCGGACCTGCTCTTCCGGCGCGGCATCGCCCATGTCCCCCAGGGTCGGAGCACGTTTCCCCAGATGACCGTCAGGGAGAACCTGCTCATGGGCGCCTACAGCATCCGCGACCGGGCCGTCGCCCACGAGCGGCTGCGAGCCGCGGCGGGCCTCTTCCCGATCGTGGTCGAGCAGGCCGATCGCCGGGCCGGCCTCCTGAGCGGCGGCGAGCAGAAGCAGGTCGAGATGGCCCGTGCCGTTGTCACCGCGCCGCGTGTCCTGCTCCTTGATGAGCCGACGCTCGGGCTCGAGCCAAGGGCGGCCCGCACGGTCATGGCCAAGATGCGCGAGCTCAACGAGGGGGGCGTGACGATCCTCCTCGTCGAGCAGAACGCTCGGTCCGGGCTCGGCGCCGCCCGGACCGGATGCGTCATGGAGCTCGGCCAGATCAAGCTTCGGGGCGAGGGCCATCGACTCCTTGACGATCCGCAGGTCAAGCGCCTCTATCTCGGCGAGAGCGCTGCGGTATGACCAGCCGGGGCCGGGAGGCCAGGTGAGCCCGGGAAGGCCGCGGGCGACGATCACCGACGTCGCGGCACAGGCGGGCGTCCATCCGTCTACGGTCTCGCGCGTCCTCAACGCGAACGTGGATTCCACCATCCGTCCGGAAACTCGGCAGCGCGTCCGCGTGGCCGCGGAGCGCCTCGGCTACCGGGCGTCGCCGCTTGCCCGCAGCCTCCGGCTGCAGCGGACCCTCACGCTCGGGATGCTCGTCCCCGATATTACGAACCCGTTCTTCTCGTCGATCATCAAGGGAGCTGAGGACGCGGCTCGCGATCGCGGCTACACCCTCATCCTCGGCAACTCGGAGGACGAGCCCGAGCGCGAGGCAACCTACCTGCGGATCCTGCGCGAGCGCCAGGTCGACGGCCTCCTCATCGCCTCCTCCCAGATGGCGGACGAGACGATCGCCGAGCTGCGCGAGGACGGGTTCCCCTTCGTCCTCCTCAACCGCGGTGCCCGGCACACAGAAGACCTCGTGGTGGTCGTCGACAACCACGCTGCCGCGGTCGAGGTCGTCGATCACCTCGCAGCGCTCGGCCATCGCCGCGTCGGCCACATCGCCGGGCCCCAGAACACCACGACCGGTGTCGACCGGCTCGAGGGCTACCGCGCCGCCGTTCGCATGCATGGCCTCGCCGACGAGCCGGCGCTCGTCGTCGTCGCGGAGGCGTTCTCCGAGGCCGCCGGGCGCCGGGCTCTGGCCACGATGCTGGCAGGGTCCGCACGACCGACCGCCGTCTTCGCCGCCAACGACCTCATCGCCATCGGCATGCTCCAGCGCCTCCGGCAGGTGGGCGCTCGCGTCCCGCAGGACCTGTCGATCGTCGGTTTCAACGACATTCCGCTGGCCGGCCTGCTCGAGCCGGCGCTGACCACGGTGCGCGTCCCGCAGCTGGAGATGGGCCTCGCCGGCACCCACCTGCTCATTGACCGGCTGGAGGGTCGACCGATCCGCGACGTTCGGCTGACCCTTCCCACGACGCTCGTGATCCGTGCGTCGACAGCTCCGCCGGCCGTGCCGGCTACTTCATGAGGTCCCCCATCGTTACCGGAGCCATGCCATGACACGCCTCGTCGATCTGACCCAGCCCTGGGGCGATCGGATGCCCACCTGGCCCCAGTTCGCCTCGATCGAGGTCACCGACATCACGACGCA
>DAINSJ010000018.1:0-16562 GCA_036741375.1 Candidatus Limnocylindrales bacterium | reverse complement strand
GTGTGAGGACCGTAGGCCACCCTCAGCCCTCCGCGATCAGGCGCTCGTAGGCCTCTGGCTCGAGGAGGCCGTCGACCTGGGCCGCGTTCGAGACGCGCACCCTGATCATCCAGCCGGCACCGAACGGATCGCTGTTGACGAGCTCTGGCTGGCCGGTCAGCGCGCCGTTCACCTCGGTGACCTCGCCGGAGACCGGCGCGTACAGGTCGCTGACGGCCTTGACGGATTCGACGACGCCGAACGTGCCGAACTGCTCGACGGCGCGGCCGGCCTCGGGCAGGTCCACGAAGACGACGTCGCCGAGCTCATGGGCGGCGAAGTCGGTGACCCCGATCGTCGCGGTGTCGCCCTCGAGGCGGACCCACTCGTGATCGCTCGTGTACCGCAGATCGGTTGGGACCATCGAACTGCCGCCTCCTAGCGTCGATCCATGTCGGGAGCGATCGTCGTTCCGGGACTCTCGGAGGACCGAGGCGACGCCCTGCTAGCCATCGGTCCGAGGACTCCGAGGACTGCGCTTGTAGAACGGCAGCGCCACCACCTCGGCGGAGACCCGCTGATCGCGAATCTCGACGTCCAATATCGTACCCGGCTCTCCGTCGCCCGGCGCGACGTAGGCCATCGCGATCGCCTTACCCAGCGTCGGCGAATGCGTCCCGCTCGTGACGATGCCCGTGCGACCGTCGCCGGCGAAGACCGGGTGCCCGTGGCGGGCGATCCCCCGGCCCGTTACGAGCAGGCCCACGAGCCGCTTCGCGATGCCCTCCCGCGCGACCCGCTCGAGGGCGGCCCGGCCGACGAAATCTCCCGGCTTGTCGAGCTTGACGACGCGTCCGAGGCCGGCCTCGAAGGGATTCGTGGAGCGGTCGAGCTCGTTGCCGTAGAGCGGCATCCCGGCCTCGAGACGAAGCGTGTCACGGGCACCCAGGCCGCACGGAATGACCCCGGCCACCGAGCCCGCCTCCTGGAGGACGCGCCACACCTCCGGACCGCGGGCCCAGTCCACAAAGACCTCGAACCCGTCCTCACCCGTGTAGCCGGTGCGTGCGACGAGCGCGGCGACGCCAGCGACCGTGCCGTCGGCGATCGCGTAGTAGCGGAGCGCCTCCAGGTCGATGTCCGTCAGGTCGGCAAGGACGCCGGCCGATTTCGGCCCCTGGATCGCCACGAGCGACGTCGCCAGCGAGCGATCGTCGAGGACCGCCTTCCGGCCTCGCAGGCGCTCGGCGAGGGTGTCCGCGACGGTTGTCGCATTGCCGGCGTTCGCGACGACGAGGAACCGCTGGGAGCCGAGCCGGTAGACGATGAGGTCGTCGATGATGCCGCCGTCCGGCGCGCAGATCATCGAATAGTGGGCCCGCCCGACCGCGAGCGAACGCGGGTCGGTCGTCAGGGCCGCCGCGAGCGCGTCGCCAGCACCGTCACCCTCGATGAACAGCTCACCCATGTGCGACAGGTCGAAGAGTCCGGCCCGTTCCCGGACGGCGCGGTGCTCCTCGAGGATGCCCGTGTACTGGACCGGCATGAGCCAGCCGCCGAAATCGATCAGCCGGGCGCCGAGCTCGCGGTGGATGTCGATCAGCGCGGTCGTGTGGAGCTGGTCGGCGACGTCGGTCATCGAGGGGCCTCGAGGCGATCGGCGGCCGTTGCGACGAGGGCCCGCTCCGTGGCGAACGTCAGCAGCTCGGGCGCCTCGGCGAATGTCACCCAGCGGACCCGCTCGAACTCGCGGTCATGCCGCGACAGGTCACCGCCGACAGGCGCCATGAGGAAGTAGTGGACGGTCTTGTGGATGCGGGTCCCGGACTGGACGAAGGTGTACTCGATCGACGGCAACGGCTCGACGATCCTCACCTCGAGGCCGGTCTCCTCCGTCACCTCGCGGACCGCGGTCTCCTCGACGGTCTCGCCCGGATCCGGGGTGCCCTTCGGGAGCGTCCACGTCGCGCTGTCGCGTTCGCGCCGGCGCATGCCGACGACGAGCGATGGGCCTTCCTGGTCGGTCCGAACGACGATCCCGCCGGCAGAGGTGGCGGCCGCGGACCTCAGCCGCGCCACGGCGCCACGGGGGCGCTTGGGCGGCGCACCGAAACCGATCGCGGCCACGTCGGCGAGACCACCGGCCGGGGTCGACCCGACGAGCGTCGCACCGGGCGGGTCGCGGCGATCGAGCGCGAATCGCGGCGAAGGCGAGCGAACGGTGACGGCTGGTCGCGGAGGAGGACGGTCATCCGGGCCGGGGCCGGGCGGAACGCGCCGAGCGCGCCCAGGCCGAGCCGGCGCTGACGGTTGCCAGCCAGCGCCCGCGGGAATCGCGCCGCCGGGCGGGCGACGTACCGGGCGGTGATGCTGCGCTCCATCGTCCGTATGGTAACGCGTCAAATCGGCGTAGCAAGGACACGTCGCAACGCATCTGCGGTCGTCGTCGACACGGAGCCTCGACCCTCCGCGAGGGCGACCTCCCGTTCGGCCGCGGCGCGATAGAGCGGGAGGACATCGGGAGCGTGCGTGCCGAGCGCCTCGAGGTGGCGGGCCAGCGTCCCGACATCCCCCCGGGTCATCGGTCCGGTGAGCGCCCGCTCGATGCCGAGGGCGCGGGCGTTGCCGAGGGTCTGCTCGATGAGGCCGCCGTAGATCGCGAGCGAGCCGGCCTCGTCGAGCCCCGCGACTCGCCCGAGCTCGGCGATCGCATCGAGGAGCGCCACGAAGCCGCCGGCCGCGAGGACGGCTGCTGCGTGGTAGGCCGTCTTCGTGCCGGGCGCCAGGCGGACCGCCGTTGCACCGACGGCATCGGCCATCTCCGCGAGGAGCGTCGCCAGCTGCTCGCCGCCCTCGATGGCGATCGTCGCGCCGTGGAGCGCGGCGACCGCCCGCTCGGTGTCCGCGAACGCGACGAGCGGATGAAACGCCCCGATCTCCGTGCCGGCGGCGCGTGCCGGCTCCAGAACCTCCGCACCGAGCGCACCGGAGGTGTGGATCATGGCCTGGCCGCTGTACATCCGGAGCTCGCCGGCAAGGCCCGCGATGACGTCGTCTGGAACGGCGAGGACGATGAGCTCGACCTCGTCGAGCAGCGCGTTTGCTTCGGCGAACCCGCGCGCCCCGGGTACGAACGAGCGGAAGCGCTCCCGGTTCGCCTCGTCGCGGGATGCCACGGCCCCGACCGGCCAGCCGGCTCGATGAAGCGCCGCCCCGAGCGCCGTGCCGACGGCCCCGGCGCCGACGATCCCGGTCACCGGTGGCTCGCCGGGCTCCGATTGGGCATGGGGATGGCGGTGCGAGCTCGACTCCGGATCCAGGTCGATGCCTTCGCGCTGGAGGGCGTCGAGCGTTTCCGGATCGGGCGTGGCGCGTGCCCCGGCTGCCCGCTCGTCCTCCTCGCGACCGCTTCCGGAGCCCCAGATCTTCACGGCGCGGCGGGCGTGCGGAGGCCCCGCCGCGGTCCGGCCGCCGAGTCGCGGTACTCTTCCATGCGTCGAGTCTAGCCACCGGATAGAGGTCGAACACCCGTGGGATCCCCCGATCCGTTCGGGGCCCGAGCGTCGCTCGGACCCGGTCTGCCAGACGTCTACCGGCTGACCGCGCTCGACGACCAGATCGACCTCGGACGGGCGCCGGTCACGCTCAAGATCCTCCTCGAGAACGTCCTCCGCCATGCCGGCGGCTCCGTCATCACGCCCGCCGATGTCGAATCCCTCGCTTCGTGGCGTCCGGGTGCGACCACCGCCGCAGAGATCCCGTTCATGCCCTCGCGGGTCATCCTCCAGGACTTCACCGGCGTGCCCGCGATCGTCGACCTCGCGGCGATGCGCGATGCGATGGCCGACCTCGGCGGCGATCCCGCGCGCGTGAACCCGCTCGTCCCGGCCGACCTCGTGATCGACCACTCCGTCCAGGTCGACGCCTTCGGGACGCCGGCGGCGTTCGCGTTCAACGTCAATCGGGAGTACGAGCGCAACGGCGAGCGGTACCAGCTGCTCCGCTGGGCCCAGACGGCGTTCCGCGACTTGCGCGTCGTTCCCCCCGGCACGGGCATCGTCCACCAGGTGAACCTGGAGTTCCTGGCGACCGTTGTCGCCGACCGCGAGGACGAGGGCGGCCGCGTCGCATTCCCGGACACGCTCGTCGGGACGGACTCGCACACGACGATGGTTAACGGCCTCGGCGTCCTCGGCTACGGCGTCGGTGGGATCGAGGCCGAGGCCGTCCTCCTCGGCCAGCCGCTCTACCAGCCGATGCCCCGGATCGTCGGCGTCCGGCTGTCGGGCGAGCTGCCGCTCGGGTCCACGGCAACAGATCTCGTGCTCGTCGTGACCGAGCAGCTGCGCGCGTTCGGCGTGGTCGGCGCGTTCGTGGAGTTCGCCGGCGACGGGCTCGCAGGCCTCTCGCTCGCCGACCGGGCGACGATCAGCAACATGAGCCCCGAGTTCGGGGCGACCGCGACGCTCTTCCCGATCGACGAAGAGACGATCGCCTACCTCCGGCTGACCGGCCGGACGGAGGAGCGGATCACCCTCGTCGAGCGGTATGCCCGGGAGCAGGGCCTGTGGCGCGAGGCCGGCCACAGCCCCGACTTCGACGCCGTGATCGACCTGGACCTCGCGACGGTCGATCCCTCGGTGGCCGGTCCCCGCCGTCCCCAGGACCGCGTCCCGCTGACCGAGCTGCGCGACAGCTTCCGGTCGGCCTTCCCGGCTCGCGTGGCGCCACTGCCGGACCCGGAGTCGACGGCCATCGACGGCAATGGGGTTGGTGAATCGTCGGCCGAATCGTTCCCGGCGAGCGATCCGCCGGCGTACGCGGCATCGGCCGGGGTGGCGAGCGGGACCTCGAGCGGCACGGAACCCGCGGCGGCCGTCGCCGTGGCCGCGCCGGTGCTCCTGCCCGACGGGCAGGCCTCGCCCTACCCGGGCTATCGCGTTGAGGTGCACGGGCAGTCCGCGATGATCAGCACTGGCTCGATCGCGATCGCGGCGATCACGTCGTGCACGAACACCTCGAACCCGACGGTGATGGTCGGCGCCGGCCTGCTCGCGCGGAACGCCGTGCGGCGTGGCCTCCGGGTCTCGCCGACGGTGAAGACGTCGCTCGCCCCGGGCTCGAAGGCGGTCACGGAGTACCTCGAGCTCGCGGGCCTCATGGAGCCACTCGCCGAGCTCGGCTTCGCGCTCGCCGGCTACGGCTGCACGACGTGCATCGGGAACTCGGGCCCGCTCGACGAGCCGATCGCCCAGGCGATCGAGGAGCATGAGCTCGCCGCCGTTGCGGTCCTGTCGGGCAATCGAAACTTCGAGGGTCGCATCCATCCGCTCGCTCGCGCGAGCTACCTCGCGTCACCGCCGCTTGTCGTGGCCTTCGCCCTCGCCGGCCGGATCGACGTGGATCTCGCCACGGAGCCGGTCGGCATCGACGACGACGGGAAGCCGGTCTTCCTGGCCGACCTGTGGCCGGCGCCCGAGGAGATCCGGGCCGTCATCCGCGATTCGATCAGCCCGGAGCTGTTCCGCCGGACGTACGCCAGCGTCTTCGAGGGTGATGAGCGCTGGCGGGCACTGCCGATCCCTGCGGGCGATCGGTACGAATGGAATCGAGGCTCGACCTACATTGCCCGGCCGTCGTTCTTCGAGGGCATGACGCTCGAGGCGGCACCGGTGAAGGACATCCTCGGCGCCCGCGTCCTCGCCGTGCTCGGCGATTCGATCACGACCGACCACATCTCCCCGGCCGGCTCGATCGCGCCGTGGTCGCCCGCGGGCGAGTGGCTCCAGGAACGCGGCGTCAGCCCGCTGGAGTTCAATTCGTACGGCGCGCGGCGCGGCCATCACGAGGTCATGGTTCGGGGCACGTTCGGCAATATCCGGCTTCGCAACGGCCTCGTGCCCGAGAAGGAAGGCCCGTACACAGTCCACCTCCCGAGCGGCGACGAGGAGTTCATCTACGACGCAGCGGTTCGCTACCGGCGCGAGAAGGTGCCGCTCGTCATCCTCGCGGGCAAGGAATACGGCTCGGGCTCGTCACGGGACTGGGCCGCGAAGGGCACGCTGCTCCTCGGCGTCCGGGCGGTCATCGCCGAGAGCTTCGAGCGCATCCACCGGACGAACCTCGTCGGCATGGGCGTGCTGCCGCTGCAATTCAAGGAAGGCGAGAGCGCGGCGCGCCTGGGACTCACGGGACGCGAGACGCTGACGATCCACGGCCTCGAAGCAGGGCCGGAGCCGCGCTCGGACCTGACGGTCGAGGCCGTCGACGAGTTGGGTGTCGCCCGATCCTTCAAGGTGCTGTGCCGGCTCGACGGGCCCATCGAGGTCGACTATTACCGCGCCGGCGGCATCCTGCCGGCGGTCCTGCGCCGGATCGCGATCGAGTCCCGCTGAACCGTCGAGGCCGGAAATTCTGGTGGGCGATACTGGATTCGAACCAGTGACTTCACGGATGTGAACCGTGCGCTCTGACCGGCTGAGCTAATCGCCCGGGGCCCCTGGCGGGGCAGTGGCCGATGATACATCGAGGGTCCGGCTGAACACGCCGCGCCAAGGGCCCGTACTCTCAGGGGACGACCGAGCAGACGAGGAGCCACCGACGGACCCGACCGCAGCGACCGATCCGGGAGGCCCGACCGCCATCGAGCCAGCAGCCGGAGCCGACCCGGCGAATCGGTCCGGCCGGTTCTGGCTGGACCTCTCGAACGAAGTCGGTCGGGCCGTCGTCGGCGCCGAGGCGCCGCTCCGGCTCATCGCACTCGCGCTCCTCGCCGACGGCCACGTCCTCATCGAGGACGTCCCAGGGACGGGCAAGACGTTGCTGGCGCGAGCGACCGCCCGGGCGCTGGGCCTCGAGACGGCCCGCATCCAGGGGACCCCGGACCTGCTGCCAGTCGACGTGACCGGGGCGAGCATCTTCGAAGGGACGTCGCTCCGATTCGCGCCGGGTCCGGTCTTCACGAACATCCTCCTCGTCGACGAGATCAACCGGGCGACGCCGCGGACCCAGGCCGCCCTGCTCGAGGCGATGCAGGAGCGGCAGGTCACGATCGAAGGCTCCACGCGCCCGCTGCCCCGCCCCTTCGTGGTCCTCGCGACGCAGAACCCGATCGAGTTCGAAGGCACGTTCGCGCTGCCATATGCGCAGCTCGACCGCTTCCTCGTCCGCGCCCGCGTCGGCTATCCGGATGAGGCGGGCGAGCGGGCGATCGCTCGGCGCTACCAGGCCGGGGCGGAGCCACTCGATGTCCTCCAGCCCATCGCCGACGCCGCCCGGATCCTCGCGCTCCGGGAAGAGGTGCGCCAGATCCACGTGGCCGAGGAGGTCGAGGCCTACCTCGTCGCGATCACGCGCGCCACGCGCGACCACCGGGACCTCGAGCTCGGCGCGAGCCCACGGGCCACCGTCGCGCTGTATCGGACCGCCCAGGCAGCGGCCGTGCTCGCCGGCCGGTCGTTCGTCCTGCCCGATGACGTGAAATCCGTCGCGGGACCGGTCCTCGAGCATCGCCTCGTCGTCGATCTCGATGGCAGCATCCACGGTGCGACGGCCGCCGGCGCGCTCGCGGGCATCCTCGGCGAGGTGCCGGCGCCGCCGTTCGCGGTGAGCTGACGTGACGCCGCGGACGCTCGGGGCGATCGGGCTGATCCTGATCGGCGCGCTGCTGCGCATCCCGGTGGCGGTCATCCTCGGGCTCGTCGTCCTCGTCATCGAGCTCGTCCACCAGCTGTGGGAGGAGCAGGGCCTCGACGGCGTCAGCTACGTCCGCCACCTCGCGACGACCCGGACCTCCTGGGGCGACGACATCCCGATGACGATCGAGGTCTGGAACCGGAAGCGCCTGCCGCTGGCGTGGCTGCGCGCCGACGACATGGCCTCCGACGGCGTCGCCGTCCGGGGTCGCGATCTCGTGGGCACCGAGGAATCAGGCGACGTCCTGCGGAACACGTGGACGCTCGCGCCGTTCGAGCGCGTCACCCGGCATGTGCGGCTCATCGCCGACCAGCGCGGCGTGTTCGAGATCGGGCCGGTCGCCCTGGCGGTCGGCGACCTGTTCGCCCGCCCGGCAGCGACCGCGGAGCGCTCGGCCGTTGACCGCTTCCTGGTCCGGCCACGGACCGTCGCCGCGCCCGGCCTCGCCCGGCCCGATCGCTGGGGCGACCTCCACCGGTCCCGGGCCGGGCTCGCCGAGGACCCGTCGCGCTTCGCCGGTGTCCGGCCCTACGCGCCGGGCGACCCGTTGCGGCGAATCCACGCCCGGACGAGCGCGCGCCTGGGGCGACCGATGACGAAGCGCTTCGAGCCGTCCCAGGAGCGGCAGGTCCTGATCGCGCTCGACATCGAGACCCGATCCGCCTCGGCCTGGGACCCGGCGAGCCCCGAGCAGGTCGAGAGCCTGTGCGTCGTCGCGGCCTCCCTGGCCCGCTCGCTGGCGGCCGAGCATGCGGCCTTCGGGATCGCCGCAGCCGGCTACACCAGGACGAGCGCCCGCTTCGCCGACGTGCCGATCTCGGACGCACCCGGCCAGGTTGACCGGGTCCTGGACCTCCTCGCTCGCCTCTCGTCGCAACCCTCGGCGAGCTTCGATCGCCTGCTGGCCCGCATCCGGCGCACAACACGAGCGGGGACCACGGTGGTCGTGGTGACTGCCCGTGATCCGGGCTTGTACGTCACCGAGCTACGGCACCTCCGGCGCGCCGGCCTCGACGTCGTCGTCCTCGCCTGCGGTCGCGACGCGACCGAAGACGCGGCGATCGCGCGGGCGGCGGGATTCGTGGCCCGGCGCGCCGCGCTCGACGGCCCGTGGCGGACGGCCTCACGACTGCTCGTGGACCCATGAGCGCGGGCGTGGGCGCCGCGGGCGCAACCCGACCGGCGAGCGGCCGCGGCTCGGGAATCGTTCCGACACTGGCGAAGATCGTGCCGCTGCTGCTCGCGATCGTCGCCGAGGCGGCGTGGATTTCCGTGATCGCCGGCCTGCTCCAGGAGTACGCCCTCCGCGAACCGGTGATGGGGCTGCCGCAGCTCGCCGCCTTCGTGCTCGTTGGGGTCCTCGCGGCGCGGCTTCTGGCCGGACGTCTGGGACTTCGGTGGCCGCTCGTCGGCCTCGGGCTGATCGCGTCGGGCGCTGCGATCGGCCTCTTCCTCGCCCCCGCGGCCCGGACCGCGGTCGACGTGGGCGGGCTGCAGGGCATGGGTGCGGCCATCGGCGAGAATCCCGGCGGTCTCTTCGCGGGCCTGGCGGTCCTGCGCGGATTCAGCCACGCGCGCCAGCCCCTGCGCGAGGACACGCTCGGACGCCTCTTCGGCGGCGGCGTGGTCGCGATCGCGTTCGCGGCGATGGCCGGTGGCCTCGTCGCCGAACCGTGGCGCTCGAGCTACCTCTCCGACGTCCTCGCATCGAGCCTCGTCTTCGTCGCCAGCGCGGTGCTGGCCCTCGCCCTGACGCGGCAGAGCGCGGTGGGCCCGGATTCGCAGGTGGACTGGCCACGGAACCCCGCGTGGGTCGGCCTCCTCGTGCTGCTCGTGACCATCGTGGTCGTGCTCGCGGTACCAGCCGCCGCCATCGCGCCGACCGCGATCGACCTCGCGATCGCGATCCTTCTGGCGCCGCTGCTGATCATCGGCCTGGTCGCGGGCTGGACGCGATCGGGCGCCCGGTTCATCGGGATCGTGCTGCTCGCCGGCGGGCTCCTCATCGCCCTGAGCCCGCGGTTCAGCGGCGGCAGCCAGCCGACCGGGACCGGCACCAGTGGGCCGGGCTCGGCGGCCGTCCCGCCCGAGGCGAACCCGGGCCTGTTGCTCGTCGGGGGTGGCCTCCTGACCGCCGTCGGCATCGTCGGCGTGCTGCTCCTTGTGCGCCTCTGGATGCGCCGGACCGCCACGAGGGCGGCCGAGGTGGACGAAGTTCGGACGATCGACCGCGGGTCGGGCCGCGAGCGGCGATCGCCGCGCCGCGCGAGGCTCCGATTCCGGCGAGCACCGGCCGACGCTGTCTCCGCCTATCGGGCCCTGATGGGCGATCTCGAGCAGCGTCCGCCGGTGCGGCGGGATCCCGCCGAGACGCCGGCAGAGCACGCTCGCCGCATGCGCGACCGCGGCTTCGCCGGGCTGTCGCTCGAGCTGCTCGCCGCTGACTACGCGCTCGCACGGTTTGGTGATGTGCCGCTCACGGAGCGTGAAAACCGTCGGGCCATCGGTCGCTGGAGAGGCCTCCGCCGCCAGCTGTCGCGGGTGAGCGTCAGCCCACCAGACCCGGCCAGCGAGCTGCCACCAGAGCCGGACTGATCCCATCGATGGCGACGACCTTCAGCCGGCTCGTCGCGCCCGAGGCGAGGCGCACACGGCCCTTCGCGATTTCAAGCGCATCGGCGAGGAGCCCGAGCAGGGCCGCGTTTGCCGCGCCGTCCGCGGGCGCCGCGGCGACTCGAACCTCGAGCCTGCGGGCATGGACGCCGACGATCCGGTCTTCCCCCGCCCGCGGCGTCAGCCGGACCCCGAACCGGGTCTCGCTCGCGGTCAGGCTCGCGCTCCGAAGATCGCCCGCCCGACCCGGACGATCGTGGCGCCCTCCTCGATCGCGACCTCGAAGTCGTCGCTCATCCCCATCGACAGCTCCGGGCCGAGCGACGGGTTCGCGGCTCGCAGGCGCGCGGCCAGGCTCCGGAGTCCCGCGAACGTCGAGCGGGCCGCTTCCGGCTCGCTCACCTGCCGCCCGATGGTCATGAGGCCCTCAACCCGGAGCCCCGGCAGGGCGAGGATCTCGGGCAGGTCGCGGACGAGGTCGCCCGCCTCGAATCCGGCCTTCGTCGGATCGGCGTCGACGTTGACCTGCAGCAAGATCGGTACGGCATGACCCGGGCGGACCTCGGCCGCCACGCGAGCCAGGCGCGTGGCCAGTTCGAGCGAGTCGACGGACTCGAGGACGTCGAAGATCTCGAGCGCCCGGCGCGCCTTGTTCGACTGGAGCGGTCCGATGAGGTGCCAGCGGGCTGCGGGGACGAGGGGCCGCTTGTCGACCGCCTCCTGGACGCGGTTCTCGCCGAGCGTCGTCAGTCCGGCCTCGATCGCCGCGCGAATCCGCTCCGGCGGGACCGTCTTGGTGACGGCGACGAGCGTTACGCCGCTCGGGTCGCGCCCAGCCCGGCCGGCAGCGGCGACGATCCGCGACTGGACGACGGCCCGTGCGGCCTCGATCGCGGCGGCGTTGTCTGGGCTAGCGGCCGCGACGGAGGAAGCTCGGAATCTCGAGGTCTTCGGCGTCGTAGGCCGGCTTCTTGACCGGCACCGGCTCGCCGACGGAGCGCGGCGCGTGGCCGTTTGCCGCCTCGTCGGACCGGGACGTCGGCGCGTCGGGGACCCCCACGTCGGTCATCTGGCTGCGCTGGCGCTCGAGCTCCTCGAGGAAGTCGCGCTGGGGTCGAACCGCACCAGCCTCGCTCCCGGTTCCTGCGGTGGCGGTCGCCCGGCTCGATGCCGTGTGGCGGCGACCGTCGAAGCCCGTGGCGATGACGGTGATCTGGACCTCGTCGCCGAGCCGCTCGTTGAAACTCGTCCCGAAGATGATGTTCGCCTCGGAATCGGCGGCGGCGCGGATCTCCTCGGCGGCCTCCGTCACCTCGAAGAGCGAGAGGGTCGAGGACCCCGACACGTTGAAGAGGATGCCCTGGGCACCAGAGATGTTGACCTCAAGGAGCGGGCTGGCGATGGCCTGACGAGCGGCCTCGACCGCCCGGTTCTCGCCCGACGCCCGGCCGATCCCCATGAGCGCCGAACCGGCGTCCTTCATGATCGCGCGGACGTCCGCGAAGTCGAGGTTGATGAGTCCCGGGATGGTGATGATGTCGCTGATCCCCTGGACGCCCTGGCGGAGCACGTCGTCGACGACGCGGAAGGCGTCGAGGATCGAGGTGTTCTTCTGGACGACGTCGCGGAGGCGATCGTTCGGGATCGTGATGAGCGTGTCGACCTTCGCCTTGAGCGCCTCGGCCGCCTTCTCGGCGGTCAACTTGCGCTTGGCACCCTCGAAGCTGAAGGGCTTCGTCACGACGCCGATCGTCAGGGCCCCGGCCTCCTTGGCGATCTCGGCGACCACCGGCGACGCCCCGGACCCGGTCCCACCACCGAGCCCCGAGGTGATGAACACCATGTCCGAGCCCTCGAGGGCCTGGGCGATCTTCTCGGTGTCCTCCTCGGCGGCGCGCTCGCCGATCGAGGGATCGCCGCCGGCGCCCAGGCCGCGGGTGATCTTGTCGCCGATCCGAATCTTGTGCGGTGCGTCCGACTGGAGCAGGGCCTGGGCGTCGGTGTTGAGGGCGATGAACTCGACGCCCATCATCTCCGCCCGGATCATGCGGTTGACCGCGTTGCTCCCTCCCCCGCCGACTCCGATGACCCGAATGAGCGCGAAGTTCTCGGAATCGGAACGCAACGCCATCGGTACTCCTCCAACGGCCTCGGGGGCCGCAGTCCTGGGGCTGAAGAGACGGGGCCCACGCTTCGCCTCGCTCGCCGGACGAGTCCCCGCAGGTTGCCCGGGAGTCTACCACCGGGCCTTGCCCGGCGGCTCACCGAATCGACGAAAAGGCTAGGGAAAAATGCTCCGGACGGTGTCGCGGAGGCGGCCGAGCAGGCCCGCCGCCGGGGCCGACTCGTAGCGCGTCGACTCGCCCTCGTCGAGCATCGTCGAGCCCCATTGCAGCAGCCCGATCGCAGTCGAGTAGGCAGGCGTGAGGATCGAATCGGTCAGGCCCGCGACCCCCGACGGCGAGACGACTCGGACCGGCATCCCGAGGACCTCCCGGCCAAGCTCGGCGAGACCGGCGAGCTGCGCGCCGCCGCCGGTGAGGATGATCCCGGCCGGCAGCATCCCCGCGCCGGCGGCCTTCATCTCTCCGGCAAGGAGCTCGAATGTCTCCCGCATCCGGGCTTCGATGATCTGGCAGACCTCGAGCCGGCTCACCGTCCGCCCGGCATCCTCGCCGAGGACGGAGACCGCGATCTCCTCGTCGTCGGCGATCGTCTTGAGGTCACACGTCCCGTGCTGGATCTTCAGCTCCTCGGCGACGGGGAGCGACGTCTTGATCCCGATCGCGATGTCGTTCGTCACGAAGTTCCCGCCGACCGGCAGGACGCTCGTGTGGAACGGCGAACCCTCGTTGAACATCGCGAGGTCGATCGTGCCGGCACCGATGTCCGCGACCGCGACGCCGAGCTCACGCTCCGTCTCGTTCGCGACGGCCTCCGCCGAGGCGAGGGCGTTCACGACCAGTTCGTCGATCTTGACCCCGGCCTGGGCGACGCACTTCATGAGGTTCTGGACCGCGGTCTGGGGCGCCGTGACGATGTGCGTCTCGACCTCGAGGCGGAGCGCGCTCATCCCGAGCGGATCCTTGACGCCCTCCTGGCCGTCGACGATGAAGCCCCGTCGCTCGACATGGAGCACCTCCCGGTTCGTCGGAATCGCGACCGCCCGCGCCACCTCGATCGCCCGCCGGATGTCCTCGCGGGCGACCTCCCGGGTGTGCGCCGAGACGGCGACCTGGCCGGTCGAGTTCAGGCTCTCGATCTGCGCGCCACCGACGCCGACGAAGGCCTTGTCGATCTTCCAGCCGGAAAGGCGCTCGGCCCGCTCGACCGCGTCCCGGATCGAGCGGACCGTCTGGTCGATGTTGACGACGGCGCCTTTCTTCAGGCCGGAGGCCGGCACGGTGCCGTGGCCGATCACGGTCAGCTTGCCGTCGCGACCGATCTCGCCGATCAGCGCGCAGACCTTGCTCGTGCCGACGTCGATGCCGACGAGTACGCCTTCTACCACGATGCCCTCAGATGAAGTGCCGCCGGATCAGGGCGACGTTGTTGAAGATCCGGAACCCGAAGTTGATGAGCGCGACGAGATACAGGTCCAGGCTGAGCCGATCCCCGATGAAGGTCAGGATCACGGCCACGATCGCATTGGTCACAAACCCAGAGATGAAGATCCGGTTGTCGTAGACGCCGTCGAGCTCGGCCCGCACCGCCCCGAGGACCGAATCGAGCGCGGCGAGGATCGCCACGGCCGAGTAGCGGCTGAACTCGAAGCTGACGTTGACGTTGAGGACGAGCCCGAGCAGGACGCCCACCAGCAGGCCTGCCAGGGGGAGGAACAAGTTTCCCGTCCTCGCTGCGGTGCGTTTGCGCACAGGGTAGCCCACCCGGTATCCGCGAGTAGCCACCCTCCCGCGAGATTCGCTCGTGCTGGCTTCTCATTTCGGTGTCGCTCGCGGCACGTAGGTCCCGCTCCGGTCGCCGGCGAGGTAGATCCGCGCGACCGTCGCCTCGCGATCGGCGAGCAGGCTCCGCAGCAGCTGGACCTGGCCTGCAATCAGGTCGGGGCTCCGGACCGAGGGGCTGTAGAACCCGAACACGGCCGTCCAGGTCCCGGCACCCGCCGTCATCGTGAAGCCGTCCGTGTCGTCGACCCAGACGTGCAGGGCCGCCGCGGCGCTGCCGACATCGCCCGGGACGAGGCCGCCCAGGCGAGTCGCCGCGTCGAAGTCGACCCCGTCCAGCGTCGCGCCGAGGACGACCGAGCTCGGGGACACGGCGCGGCGGTCGACGACCGTCGGGACCTGGGCGGCCCCGGCCGCCGCCGCGTCCACGGCCGCAAAGAGGACGCCGGCTTTGTCTGCGAGGTAGCGGTTGTCGCCGACCTGCCAGACGAGGATCGGCACCCGCTCGCTGATCGTGATCGTGAGGGCATGCGGCAGCGCCACCGACACACGGGCCTGAGCGACCGCCGGCAGCGCCGCGAGCCGAGCCTCGATCGGTGCCGTCTGGATCTGGAACAGATTCGTTCCCTCGGGCACCTGAACGCTTGCGAGGACCGCGTCCGCGGCGGTCCATCTCAGCGTCGACTGGTCGATCTCGGTCAAGCCGAACGTGGCCGCTCCGGTCAGGAGCTTCAGCGCGACTCCGGCCACGAGCATCCCGAGGAGTCCCGCCGCCCGGGCCGGGCTGATGAGCCTGGCGCGCCCGCCCAGACGGCCGACGGCGCCCGAGCGGCGCGCGCCGGACGCGCGCGATCGACGAGCTCGGCGACCGGTCACCTCGGCAGGTCTTCGGGTCGCAGCCGGACCGCGGGCCGCGCGGCGTGGCGCTCGATCGCCAGGTCGATGACCCGCAGGCAGACCGCCAGGAAGTCGAGGCCGCCCTCGGCCGGCAAGGTCGGAAAGAGGCTGATCGGCGTGAACCCGGGGATGGTGTTGATCTCCGAGAGGTAGATCGACTCGTCGCGGACGAGGAAGTCCACGCGCGCGAAGCCCTCGGCCCCGACCGAGCGGTACGCGTCGCGGGCGAGCTTTTGCATCGTGACCCGCATGGGCTGGGGCACCTCGGCGCGCGTCGAGGTCTCCGACAGGCCCGGCGTGTACTTCGCCGCGTAGTCGTAAAACTCGTGGCCCGCGACGATCTCGCCCGGGCCGTAGATCCCAAGGGGCGGCTCGTTGCCGATCACCGAGATCTCGAGGTCGCGGGCCCCGGCGAGATAGCGCTCGACGATGGCCACGGTGTCGTAGCGAACGGCGAGATCGAGCGCCCCGGCCCGCTCCGCCGCGGTGTGGGCGAGCGTCATCCCCACCGACGAGCCGAGCCGTGCGGGCTTGATCATCAACCGGGGGTCCTCACTGCCGGCGAAGGCCTCGAGCTCGCCGAGGACGGCCTCGGGCCGTGCCCGCCACTCGCTCGCGCGGACCTCTCGCCAGTCGATGACCGGCAGGCCGAGTCCACGCCAGAGCCGCTTCTGGACGACCTTGTCCATGCCGACCGCCGAGCCGAGCACGCCCGATCCGGTGTAGGCCAGCCCGGCTGCATCAAGGAGAGCCTGGACCGTGCCGTCCTCGCCGAAGGGCCCGTGGAGGGCAATGAAGACCACCGGCGCCGGGTCGAGCTCCGCGAGGGCATCGAGGGTCGCGCCGATCGTGTGCGGGCCGTCCGCCCCCAGCTCGGCGGGGTCGTCGTAGACGGACTGCGGCCGGCCGTCGCGGCGATGATCGGGCGGCAACCACCACCAGCGACCGTCGAGGTCGATGAGGAGCTGGCGAACATCGAGGACGGCCTTGAGGAGGGCGTCCGCGATCGCCGTCCCGGACACGATCGAGACGTCGTGCTCGGCCGACGGGCCGCCGAGGAGGACGACGATCGGGGGGTAGGTCGGGTCGTCGGTCGTCACGGCTCGGCCTTTCCTCCACCATCGTCGGCCGGCCATGGCCAGCCGGACCAGTCGCCGACGAAGACGATCTCGGGCTCCAGGTCGACGCCGTCGCGCTCGAGAATGGTGGCACGGACCTGGTCCATCAGGCGGCGCACGTCGGCCGCGCTGCCGCGACCATCGTTGATGACGAAGTTCGCATGCTTTTCGGAGACGCTCGCCCCGCCGATCCGGACGCCCTTCAGGCCTGCGCGATCGATGAGCTCGCCGGCGGACGGCCCCTCCGCGGGATTCCGAAACGCGCTGCCGGCGGACGGGATTCCGAGCGGCTGGTGCGTCTGGCGCCAGCGCCGGATGTCGTCGAGCCGTTCCTTGATCGTGTCGGCGGGGGCCG
>DAINSJ010000017.1:13524-16843 GCA_036741375.1 Candidatus Limnocylindrales bacterium | reverse complement strand
TCGACGTTGGATTCGAGATCAGCGGATCAGCTGGCGACTGGGCCAGGAGGCGTCGTGATGATGGGGGTTCCCGCGCCGCCGGCACCCGGTCCGAACAGGAAGTACCACAGAACAAGCAGGACGACGATCACGACGATGATGCCGACGACGAGGGCGCCGTTGCTGTTGTTGTCGGGATTGTTGACGATGACGGGTCCGCTCACGCGACCACCTCGAGCTACGGGGCTTGCTTCAGGGATGATGCCGGTTCGGGTCTCGCGGACACCCACTACGAACGGGTCGCAAGCGTCACAGACGCGTGCCGCCGGCAACGGACGGAGACCGTGCTCTCGGACGCCCACGGGCTCCGCCCGGGCACCGCAGCGCCTCGCGGTTGCGAAATCGAAACGCGGAGCACTCTTGACAACATCATTGTCAGGGTTTTAGGGTTCGTGATGACCCATGACATTCCGCCGTCCCGATCGAGACCCCACCCGCCCCGTCTACGTGATCAGCGTGGCCGCGAGCATCGTCAGCGTCCATCCGCGAACGTTGCGGATCTACGAGGAGGAGGGGCTCATCTGTCCGGCGCGAACGCCGACCAACATTCGCCTGTATTCAGAGAACGACGTCCGACGCGTTCTGTGGATCCGGCACCTGACCCAGAACCTGGGCGTCAACCTCGCCGGGGTGCGAATCCTCTTCGAGCTCGAGGAACGACTCGGGACGCGAATCCTGGAGCGGCTCTACACCGAGGGCGCGGCGAGCCGCGAAGCCGAGACGCAATCATCCGAACCCGCGGCGGAGCCGGCCACGACATGACAGACACCAACACCAATCGCAATCGTCAGAAGCAAGGACAACAGGAGAACCCGATGGCCAAGCGACCGTCCAACCCGGGCGCCGAGCGACCCGTTACCACCCAGGAGCTTCCGCTCGTCGCGCTCCGGGAGACGGTGATCTTCCCGGAGATGATCGTCCCGCTCCAGGTGGGGCGAGACAAGAGCGTCGCGGCCGTGAATGCCGCCGTCGAGAGTGGCGGGCCGATCGCGCTCGTCACCCAGCGAAAAGCCGATCAGGAAGAGATCACCGAACCCACCGAGCTCTTCGGCATCGGCACGATGGCGAAGATCGCCCAGGTGGTCCAGCTCCAGGACGGCACGGTTCGCGCGATCATCCAGGGCCAGGTCCGGATTCGCGTCCACGGCTTCACCCAGACCGACCCGTACATCCGCGCCATCGTCGAGGAGCTCAAGGATGAGAGCCCGACCGACGTCGAGGTCCAGGCGCTCATGCGCTCGGTCCAGGCCCAGGTCGAGCAGTACGTCCAGGCCGGCGCACCCGTGCCGCCCGAGGCGGCCGTCGCGGCCCGCAACATCACCGAACCGGGCCTCCTCGCGGACATGACCGCGTACAGCCCGGACATGACGACCGAGCAGCGTCAGGAGCTGCTGGAGACGATCGACGTCGCCGAGCGCCTGAAGCTCGCCTCGACGTTCCTCGCCCACCAGATCGAGGTTCACGAGCTCAAGGGCCGGATCCAGTCCGAGGTCAAGTCCGAGATGGACAAGACCCAGCGCGAGTACATCCTCCGCGAGCAGCTGAAAGCCATCCAACGCGAGCTCGGCGAGGAGGACCCCCAGCAGGCCGAGATCAACGAGCTTCGTGAGAAGGTCGAGGCCGCCGGCATGCCCGAGGAGGTCAAGGCCCGGGCCCTCAAGGAAGTCGACCGGATGAGCCGGATCCCGTCCGCCTCGCCCGAGGTTGGCGTCATCAGGACATACGTCGACTGGCTCGTCAGCCTGCCGTGGAACGTCACGACCGACGACAACTACGACATCAAGGAAGCGGCGAAGATCCTCGACGAGGACCACTTCGGCCTCGAGAAGGTCAAGGAGCGGATCCTCGAGTACCTCGCCGTTCGCGTACTCGCGGCCACGATCCGGAGCCCAATCCTCGCCCTCGTCGGACCGCCCGGCGTCGGCAAGACCTCGCTCGGCAAGAGCATTGCCCGGGCGATGGGCCGCAAGTTCGTCCGGATGAGCCTCGGCGGCATCCACGACGAGGCCGAGATCCGGGGCCACCGCCGGACCTACATCGGCGCGCTTCCGGGCCGGATCATCCAGAACGTCAAGACGGCCGGCACGAACAACCCGGTCTTCATGCTCGACGAGATCGACAAGGTCGGGATGGACTTCCGGGGCGACCCGTCGTCCGCCCTCCTCGAGGTCCTCGACCCCGAGCAGAACAACACCTTCCAGGACAACTACCTCGAGGTGCCGTTCGACCTGAGCAAGGTGCTCTTCGTCGCGACGGGCAACCTCGTCGACCCGATCCCGATGGCGCTCCGCGACCGGATGGAGATCATCCAGGTTCCGGGCTACACGCAGCGCGAGAAGGTCGAGATCGGGAAGCGGTTCCTGATCCCGAAGCAGATGACGAACCACGGGCTCAAGCCGACGAACATCCAGATCACCGACGAAGCGATGACCGAGCTCGTCCAGGCGTACACGCACGAGGCCGGCGTCCGGAACCTCGAGCGCGAGCTCGCGAACATCATGCGCAAGGTCGCCCGCACCGTGGCCGAGGGCCGCAAGCGAAAGACCGTCGTCGACGTCAAGAAGCTGCTCGAGTTCCTCGGACCGCCGCGCTGGGAGTACGGCGAGCTCGAGCCGGAGGACCAGATCGGCTCGGCAACGGGCCTCGTGGTCACCGAGGTCGGTGGCGACGTCATCGCGATCGAGGTCACCCGGATGGACGGCAAGGAGGACTTCATCCTCACCGGCCAGCTCGGCGAGGTCATGCGCGAATCCGCGCGGGCGGGTCTGTCATGGATCCGAACCCACGCGGCCGAGCTCGGGATCCCGCGCGAAACCTTCGAGAAGCAGACGCTCCACATCCACGTGCCGGCCGGCGCGATCCCGAAGGACGGTCCGTCCGCGGGGATCACGATGGCTACCGCGATGGTCTCGGCCTTCACCGGGATCCCGATCAGGCGCGATCTGGTCATGACGGGTGAGATCACCCTTCGAGGCCGGGTCCTGCCGATCGGTGGATTGAAGAGCAAGATCCTCGCAGCGCATCTGTCGGGTGCGCGGATCGCCGTGATCCCGAGGAAGAACGAGAAGGACCTCCGGGACATCCCCGACGAGATCCGCAAGCAGATCAAGATCGTCCTCGCCGACTCGATGGACCAGGTGCTGGAGACGGCGCTCCGTCGCCGTCCGAAGCCCCTCGTCGCGACGACGAAGATCGATCCCGGCACGCCGAGCTCTGACGAGAAGAGCGGCCGCGAAGGTGACCGCCCACTCCGACGACCCGAATATCCGACGGACCAGCC
>DAINSJ010000017.1:10188-13424 GCA_036741375.1 Candidatus Limnocylindrales bacterium | reverse complement strand
CGGACGGCCAGCCAGGCAGAGATCAAGAAGGCGTTCCGGAAGCTCGCCCGCGAGTCCCATCCGGACAAGCACCCGGGCGACAAGGCGGCCGAGCGCCGGTTCAAGGACGTCAACGAGGCCAACGCGGTCCTGTCGGACCCGTCCAAGCGCGAGAAGTTCGACCGCTTCGGCAAGGATTGGGCGGCCTACGAGCGGGCCGGGGCCGCAGGGGCCGCGGGTGCGGCCGGTGGCAATCCATTCGGGCCGAACGGCCCGTTCGCGGGGTACACGAGCGGCTCGCGGACTGGCCCCGGCGGCGTCCGCTACGAGTTCCGGACGTCTGGCGATTCCGGCGGCTTCTCGGACTTCTTCCGGATGATGTTCGGCGACGAGGGAGCGGCCGCCGGCGAGCCCGAGCGGTTCTCGACCCACGGCGGATCGATGGACGACATCCTCGCGGGCCTGGGCTACGCGAGCGCGACTCGCGGCGGCTCGCGATCCGGCAACGATCGTGTCGGCCAGGCCCGGCTCGCGCCGGTCGAGGCCACGGCCGAGATCACGCTCGAGGAAGCATTCCACGGCACGAGCCGGATCGTGGAGGTCGGCGGCCGCCGGCTCGAGGTCACGATCCCGCGCGGCGTCGACTCGGGCAGTCGAATCCGCCTTTCGGGCAAGGGTCCCGATGGTCGGGACCTCGTGGTCGTCACCCAGGTTCCGCCGCACCGGACCTTCACGCGGAGCGGCGCGGACCTCGAACGGGAAGTGCCGATCACGTTGAAGGAAGCGCTCCTCGGAGGCGAGATTCACGTCGGGACCCTGAAGGGCCGCGTCCTGCTCAAGCTCCCGGAGGGAACGCAGAACGGGCGGAAGTTCCGCCTGAAAGGCCAGGGCATGCCGCGCCTCCGGGCAGAGGGCGCCGGCGATCTCTACGTCCGCGTGAAGGTCATCATGCCCACCCATCTCTCCGACGACGCCAGGGCCGCCGCCGAGCGGTTCTTCGGCCTCGTCGACCAGCCCGACCCGCGGGCCTGACCCTCGCACGAGGTCGCAACCATGCAGCTCGATCGATTCACCGAGAAGGCCCAGGAGGCCATCGTCGCCGCTCAGCAGCTCGCCGAGCGGCTCCAGAGCCCTGTGCTCGATGCCGAGCATCTCCTCTCGGCGCTCGTTGAGCCGGATGACGGCGTCCCCGCGGAGACGCTCCGCCGGCTCGGTGTCGACCTGCCGGCATTTCGCGGCGAGCTCGCGGCGATCCTCGCGAAGCGCGCCCGGATCCAGGGCGGCTCGCTCAGCCTCGACCCCCGCGCGAAGCGCGTGCTCGACCGGGCCCAGGAAGAGGCTCGCCGGCTCGGCGACGAATACACCTCGACGGAGCACCTGCTCCTCGGCATCGCCGAGGTCGGCGGTGAGAGCCAGAAGGTGCTCGAGGCGCATGGCGCCGGCAAGGAGCCGATCCTCGGCGCCCTGGCGTCAGTCCGGGGCGGCCAACGCGTGACCTCCCAGAACCCCGAGGGCACCTACCAGGCCCTCGACAAGTACGGCCGCGACCTCACCGCCGAGGCGCGCGCCGGCAAGCTCGACCCCGTCATCGGTCGCGACGACGAGATCCGTCGCGTGATGCAGGTCCTCTCGCGCCGGACGAAGAACAACCCGGTGCTGATCGGCGAGCCCGGCGTCGGCAAGACGGCGATCGCCGAAGGCCTCGCCCAGCGGATCGTCCGCGGCGACGTTCCCGAGACACTCAAGGACAAGCGGGTCGTCTCGCTCGATCTCGGCGCCCTCATTGCCGGCGCGAAGTTCCGAGGCGAGTTCGAGGAGCGCCTGAAGGCCGTCCTCAAGGAGGTCAAGGACGCCGGCGGCTCGGTCATCCTCTTCATCGACGAGCTGCACACCGTCGTCGGTGCCGGCGCGGCCGAGGGCGCGATGGACGCCTCGAACCTGCTCAAGCCGATGCTGGCCCGCGGCGAGCTCCACACGATCGGGGCGACGACCCTCGACGAGTACCGCAAGCACATCGAGAAGGACGCCGCGCTCGAGCGCCGCTTCCAGCCGATCGTCGTCGACCAGCCGAGCGTCGAGGAGACGATCTCGATCCTGCGCGGGCTCCGCGAGCGCTACGAGGTCCACCACGGCGTCCGGATCACGGACTCGGCGCTCGTCGCGGCCGCGACCCTCTCGGACCGCTACATCACCGAGCGATTCCTGCCCGACAAGGCGATCGACCTCATGGACGAGGCGGCATCGCGCCTCCGGATGGAGATCGACTCGATGCCGATCGAGCTCGACGAGCTCGAGCGACGCCGGATCCTGCTCGAGATCGAGCGCGAGGCGCTCCGCAAGGAGACCGACGACGCCTCGAAGGCCCGCCTCGAGGCGCTCGAGAAGGAGCTCGGCGAGATCGGCGAGGAAGCCGGCGCCATGAAGCAGCGCTGGGAGGCCGAGAAGACGGCCATCCAGGCCATCCGCGCCACGAAGTCGGAGCTGGAGGCGCTCCAGGTCCAGATCGAGCAGGCCGAGCGCGAGGCGAACTACGAGCGCGCCGCCCAGCTGAAATACGGCACCCAGCGCGAGCTGACCGAGCGCCTCGCCCAGCAGGAAGCGGCGATGGCCGCCCTCCAGGGTCCGGGCTCGTTGCTCAAGGAAGAGGTCACGGCCGACGACATCGCCGAGATCGTCGCGAAGTGGACGGGCGTTCCGGTGACGCGGCTGCTCGAAGGCGAGATGGCCAAGCTCATCCGCATGGAGGAGCGACTCCACGAGCGGGTGATCGGCCAGGACGAGGCCATCGAGGCGGTCGCCGACGCCGTTCGGCGAGCGCGTGCCGGCCTCAAGGATCCGCGCCGCCCGATCGGCTCGTTCCTGTTCCTCGGCCCGACCGGCGTCGGCAAGACCGAGCTTGCCCGGGCCCTCGCCGAATTCCTGTTCGACGACGAGCAGTCGATGGTCCGCATCGACATGAGCGAGTACATGGAGAAGTTCGCCGTCTCGCGGCTGGTCGGCGCGCCACCCGGCTACGTCGGCTACGAAGAGGGCGGTCAGCTCACCGAGGCCGTCCGGCGGCGGCCGTACCAGGTGATCCTCCTCGACGAGATCGAGAAGGCCCATCCGGATGTGTTCAACGTCCTCCTCCAGGTCCTCGACGACGGCCGGCTGACGGATTCGCAAGGTCGAACCGTCGACTTCAAGAACACCGTTGTGATCATGACCAGCAACATCGGCTCGCAGATCATCGCCGCCTCCGCGGCGCGGCCCGGCGA
>DAINSJ010000017.1:0-10088 GCA_036741375.1 Candidatus Limnocylindrales bacterium | reverse complement strand
CCGGCCGCGGTGCTGGTGCTGATCGCGCCGGATCGGAACGGGCCGGATGGCGATGCCGCTCCTGACGCCCAGGCCGAGGTCATCCTCATCGAGCGCGTTGATCGAGGCGGCCACCACTCGGGCGAGATCTCGTTCCCCGGCGGCAAGCCGGAGCCCGAGGATGCCGACGTCGTCGCGACCGCGCTACGTGAGTCCGCCGAGGAGGTCGCGCTCGATGTCGACGCCGCGGACGTTCGCGTCATCGGCCAGCTGGAGACGTTCTGGATCCCGGTATCGGGCTACCGGGTCACACCGGTCCTCGCGATCGCGGCCCGGCGTCCGGAGCTGGCGCCGTCACCGGACGAAGTCGCCTCGATCGTCCGCGCGCCGCTCGATGCGTTCCTGCCCGACGCCCCGATCGAGCTCGTCGAGACCACGATCCGCGACTTCCCGCTACGGTTCGGCGCGTATTTCGTCGCCGGCCATCGCGTCTGGGGCGCCACGGCTCGAATCCTCGGCCAGCTAGGCGCGCTCTTCGCCTGAGGTCGCCGCGACTGAGAAGGTGACAAGCCACATGACGGGTGACAAGTCACGGGATCCGGAGGTCGCGGCTCGCCGTCAGATTTGATGAGATGGCTGCGATTCTGGACGCTGCAACTGGGCCCGTAACGTCGGCGGCGCCCACACGCTCCGCGTATTCTTTGGGTCCCGCCGGGCGCCGATCCTCTTTCTGCTCGCTTGGGTGGCAGAGGACATCCCAGCGGACCGGTATGTTTCGGACAACCCGGATCACCGAGCGCCACGTGAGTCGCAGGTCAGCGGTCGTTTCGGCCCCGAGGAAAGAGTCCGTTGGACGGCCTTGCCCCCTCAAGGGGACGGCCGCGGCACGGCGGGAACCATGCACGATGTGGTCATCGTGTTGGCACAGAGGCCTCGCGACCGACCGGGTGACGACTCCGGTATTTCGAGGCCGCCTCTACCGATCTCGCCCCTCGCTCTTCCCGGCTTCGGGTAGGATGGACTCCCGCTCCGCGAACGGAAGATGAGGACCGCCGGGTCTGGTCGAGTAAACCCGCGGGGGCCGGGACGCGAACCCCGGCCGCCTCGTGCGTGGCGAGCGATGTCCAATTGGGAGGTAGCGTGGCCGGGTCGTTGACGCGTCCGAACCACTTTCTGATCCTCGTGTACCGCATGCCGGCGGCCCCCACGGCCAACCGGGTCGCGGTCTGGCGACAGCTGAAGAAGATCGGCGGGATCTACCTGCAGCAATCGGTTACAGCGTTCCCCCGGGTCCCTCGAGTCATCCAGGACCTGCAGCCGCTCTTGCGCAGGATCGACGAGTCCGGCGGGGAGTATCACCTGCTCCCCCTGCGCAAGCTGCCGACCATCGAGGAGGCTAAGCTCGTCCATCTGTTCACTGAGCAGGCGACTCGCCACTACGACGAGATCATCGAGAACTGCGAGGTCAACTTCACGAAGGAGATAGAGTTCGAGACCTTCCGCCGCAACTTCACCTACGAGGAGGCGGAGGAGATCCGATCTGAGTTCGAGAAGATCGTCAGCTGGTACGAACGGGTTCGCGAGCGCGACTGGTTCGGTGCGCCCAACCAGTCTGACGCCCTCCGCTGGCTCCAGACGAGCCAGGAGCGGCTCGAGGCGTTCGAGGCTTTGGTTTACTCCGCCCAGTCGCCCGAGACCTCCGGGCCGGGTGCCGACCTGGTGGCGCGGCCGAGCCGCCCCGTCACCCTTGGCCGGCGACGACGACGGCAGAACCGCAGCCTTCTCCGCGCACCGAACGTTGCTGCGGGCCTCGGACGACACGCCGCCGGGTCGGGCGTCGACCGCCTGGTGGCGCTGGACGGAACGTCGGACTCAAACTCTCGGTTGGATGGCCCGCCAGAGGCTCCAGGACCCGACCACCATGGTGCCGACGAGCAGGATCCCGCCGGCTAGGGTGG
Source organism: Candidatus Limnocylindrales bacterium (assembly GCA_036741375.1). Taxonomy (GTDB): domain Bacteria; phylum Chloroflexota; class Limnocylindria; order Limnocylindrales; family CSP1-4; genus UBA5189. The sequence continues at coordinate 8,151 of DAINSJ010000017.1, read as the reverse complement.
CGTCCAGGCCCGTCCGGATCGCGGCCCAGACCAGCGCGAGGAGGAGGATGGAGAAGGCGAAAATCTCGGGCCGGTCACCGATGAGGAACTCGCGCCAGAAGGCGCCGAAGGCTCGCAGGTATCTCATCGTCAGCTCACCTCGTCGATCTCTAGCGGGACCGGCAGGGGCACCGCGGACCCGGCCAGGCGCCGCGCCACGGACCGCTGATCAAGCCTGCGGCGGATGAGGGCGACGGCTGCCAGCGAACCGAGGATGTACAGGCCGAGCATCGGAACGAGAGTGAGGTCGCTCAGCGGCCAGTTGACCCCGATCCCCTCGCCCGCCCAGAACGTGCCGAACGTGGTGAGCATCAGGCCGACCGCGAACTTGAGGCCGTTTTCGGGGACCCGGGCCAGCGGCCGGTGGAGGATCAGCCCGGCGCCCAGGACGAGGGCACCGGCTGCCGCGGCCCCCGCCGCCGCAGGCGCCAGGGCATTGGCCGAGGCACCGAAGGTGACGACGATGAACGCAACTTCCATCCCTTCGAGCAGGACCCCCTTGAAGGCGACGGTGAAGCTGATCCAGTCCATCCCGCGGGCCGCGACCGGTGGCTCGGCGCGCATCGCCGCGATCTCAGCCTGGTAGATGGCGGCCTCGTCGTGCTTGGCTTTGGCCCCGGCTGCCCGCAGCACGGCTTTCACCAGCCACTGCAGGCCGTAGATGACCAGAAAGCCGCCGACGACGACGCGCAGGATCGAGATCGGGACGAAAAGGACGATAGCCGTCCCGAAGACGCCTACGATCACCGTCAGGACGACGAGCGCGCTCGCAACGCCGATCAAGGTCGAACGCCACTGGCGGGTAACCCCTACGGCGAGGACGATCGTCAACGCCTCGACGAACTCGACGATCGAAGCGAGGAATGCCGGCAGCGCGGCGATTGCGAGGCTCAAAGCGTCATCTCTTCTTTATTGTAACATCTGCTACATATTAGACGTGTGAGACACACCCGACAATGGTTGGACGAGACCTTGGGGGAAACGCGTCGAAGCCGGCACCGCTACTTGGCCGGAATGGCGACGGCGGCCCTCCCACTTCTGGAAGCACTGTTGCTATGAAACAAGTGTTGCCGCTGTAGTATTGGGCACGTTCGGGGAGCCGATCGGCGCACGCCCCTCCGCCGGCGCCGCGGACGATCCGACGAGGAGGAGAAAGCCGTGCCACGTAGCAGACTCGTCGCCCTACTGGCGACCCTCGTGCTCACCGGCAGCGCCTGCACCAGCGCCGCGTCGCCCAGTCCGACTCCGGTCGCGACTACCGCTGCGTCGAGTGCCGCCGCCTCGGCCAGCGCCGCCCCGGCGACCGTCGGGCCGCCCGAGGCAACGACGCTCAAGGTCGGCGTCGATGGCCTGCCCGACTTCACGAACGAAGGGGCATACAAATGGGCCGCTGACCTAAAAGCCCAATACGGCGTCGACGCGACGATCGTCGACCTCGGTTCGACCGCCGGCCCGTTCCGGGCGATGGTCGCAGGCGACGTCGACATGGTGATCGGTCAGGTTGAGCCAGGTGTCTCGCTCCGTATGCAGACGGGGACCGACATCAAGATGATCGCGGCCGCAGACACGTCATCCGACTACATACTCCTTTCTACGCCGAACATCGCAACTCCCGCCGATCTGATCGGCAAGAAGGTCGGCACCCAGGGGCCGGGTTCCGCCAGCGAGACCCTTACCAAAGCGGCGCTGAAGCACGCCGGTCTTGATGTCACCAAGATCAACTTCGTCCAGATCGGCGGGACCGGCGCCCGCATCGCGGCCCTCGTTTCGGGCCAGATCCAAGCCGGCGCGGCGCACGCCGCCGACGCCTACGACGCCGTCACCAAGAGCGGCCTGAAGGCGCTTCTCCCAATGGCAACCGTTCTGCCGACGTACGAGTACCACGTTCTCTGGACGAGTCAGAAGTGGCTCGACGCCCACCCGAACCTCGCCCAGATCGCCGTGAACCTTTTCGTCGCCGCGACCCGCTGGGAGGCCGACAACAAGGATGCCTACATCGCACTCTCAAACCAGAACGTCACAGGTCTGACTGCCGACGACAGAAGCCGCTCGTACGATCTCTTCACCCAGGTGAAGTACTTCGCCGTCAACGGCGGGATGGACGCTGCCTCGATCGCGTCGACCGTCCAGGTCGCACAGGAGACCGGTGGCCTCCCGGCGACGGGGGTTCCGGACGCGTCGACGTGGACCGATCCGGTATACGTGAACAATTATCTCGCCGCGAATGGCACGCGTTGAGGTTCAGGCTTCTGACCCGGATTCGCTCGCTCGGACCCTCGTAGTCCGGGCGGGCGCCGGGCCGCAGAGGCCGCTCCGGGCGGGCCGCGGAAGCTCCGAATCACTCGTCGGCGGCCAGGTCCGCGCGGGACGATTGGACGTCCGCCGGCTCCTCATCGAGGCCGGCAGCCGGTCCGGCCCGTTGCACACCCATCGATCGGCTGAGAACTCCTACCTGGTCCTCGAGGGTGTGCTGGAGGTCCGGGTCGGCTCGGACCGACACCGCCTCGAGGTCGGTGACGCGATCTTCATCCCACCCGGGATACCACACGCAACACACAATCCGGCGGACCGGAGGACCATCCTGCTGGCGATCTACGACCATCCGATCGACGATGATTTCGAACTCGCGGTGGACGATGGGACCGCGGCGGCGGATCGCTAACGATTGCGTCCGACGCGTTCGGGAAACGTTGGCGCTTCGCGTCGGCAGGACCCAATCCGAGTGAGGGCTGCCCGATGAGTGGCGGAGTTGACGACATGCGCGCCGCGGCGGCTGAGACGACCGCCGGGGTAACCAGCATGCTGAGCGTCCGCCATGTTGAGCGGACATTCGCCGGCTCCGCGACGCCGATCCTCCACGACTTCAGCCTTGACGTGGCGCCGGGCGAATTCGTCTCCGTCATCGGACCGAGTGGCTGCGGCAAGACGACCCTGCTGCGGATCGTCGGCGGGCTCCTCTCGCCGACCACCGGCGAGGTGTACGTGGCCGGCAGCCTCAGCCTGGGTCCCTCGACGGACAAGGCGATCGTCTTCCAGCATTTCAATCTCTTCCCCTGGCGGACGGTCGAGGCCAACGCCGCGTTCGGGCTGGATATCCAGGGAGTCCCCAAAGCGGAGCGGCTACGCCGGACGGCCGAGTACCTCAAGCTGATGGGGCTAACCGGCTACGAGAACCACTTTCCGAGCCAGCTCTCGGGCGGAATGCGGCAGCGTGTCGGGATCGCCCGAGCCCTCGCCGTCGAGCCTCGCATCCTCCTCATGGACGAACCCTTCGGGGCCCTGGACGCCCTTAACCGAGAGTACCTCCAAGGGGAGCTTCAGAAGATCGCAGAAGCCAGGACGCTGACGGTCCTGTTCGTGACCCACTCGATCGACGAGGCGATCTACCTGTCAGACCGGATCGTCGTCATGGGCACCCGCCCGGGGCGGATCGTCAACGAGTTCCGCGTCTCCCTGCCGCGGCCGCGCTGGCAGTACGACGCCCGGGCGCGTCCGGAGTTCGCGGAACTGCGCGGACAGATCTGGCGGATCCTCCAGGGTGAGCTTGCGGCGACGGAAGTCGCCGCCAACGTCGGCTCGGGGGAATGACCGCGATCCCAGCCCCGATGGCCCCCGTGCGCCGCCGGTCGGTGCGGGGCGCCGCGATCTCCAACTTGTCGCTCCAGGTCATCTCGGTCGTCGTCGTGCTCGGGATCTGGGAGATCCTGGGCCGCCTGGCTCCGCTCTTCACCTCGTATCCCTCGGCCATCGTGGGTGGGTTCTACGAGGTCGCGGTGGTCCGAAATGAGCTTCTCCCGGCCCTCGCCACGACGCTGATCGGCCTGGTCCTGGGCTACAGCATCGCGGCAGCCCTGGGCATCGCGATCGGCTTCGCCATGGGCCTCAGCCACGTCGTCGAGACCGCCCTGGATCCCTACGTGAGCGCCCTCTACTCGACCCCCCGGATCGTCCTCGTCCCCGTCCTCATCCTCTGGCTGGGCATCGACCTGGAGATCCGGGTGGCGATGGCCATCCTGACGGCCATCTTCCCGATCATCATCAACACCTTCGTCGGCGTGAAGTCGGTCGATCGCGAGCTCCTCGACACCGGCCGCGCCTTCACCGCCACCCGCTGGCAGCGAGTACGGATGATCACGGTGCCCGCGTCGGTGCCGTTCGTCTTTACCGGTCTACGGGTCGGCATCTCGCGGGCCCTGGAGGGGGTCGTCATCGCTGAGATGACCGCCGCCGTGACTGGCACCGGCGCGTTGCTTCTCAACTACGGGCGTTTCTTCCAGACGGACAAGCTGATGGGTCCGGTGATCGTCCTCGGCCTCATGAGCATCGCCCTGGCCGGCATGGTCCGACTTGTGGAACGCCGTCTCACCCCGTGGAGCCGCCTGCGGGCCGAGCTGTGAGCGCGATGACGCCGGTGGCTGCGGCGCCCTTCGGCCAGCCCACCCAACCTCGCCACCACGGGCGGAACCATCACTGGACTCGGACGCGGCGCGGCATCTGGGCGATCCGGGCTGTGACACTGGTCGCGCTCCTCAGCGTCTGGCAACTGGTCGGCTCGGGCGTGAACTCGGCCATCCTCGTCCCACCCACCGCGGTCGCGCAGGCGTTCTATGACCTCGCGATCGCCTCGCCCCAGTTGTTCGACGCGGCCGTCGTCAGCGCTCGCGCCTTCGCCATCGGCTACTTAGCGGCGATCCTCGTCGGTGTCACGATTGGGCTGATCATGGGCCGAAACCGACGGGTGGACGCCGTGCTCGACCCTTGGGTCTTCTTCCTGTACGCGATCCCCACCATCGCCCTCATCCCGCTGCTGGTCCTCTGGTTCGGCATCGATGACCTCGTCCGCGTCGTCCTCGTCTTCCTGTCCTCACTCTTCACGATCATCATCAACACGGCGGCGGGGGTGAAGCAGGTCGACGAGGATCTGACCGACGTCGGTCGGGCCTTCTGCGCCTCCGAGCGGCAGCTGACCCAGAAGATCATCCTGCCGGCGGCCTTCCCGTACATCTTCGCTGGCATCCGCATCGCCCTGTCTCAGGCGATCGTCGGCGTCATCGGGGCCGAGTTCCTCGTCGTGATCACCGGTCTTGGCGGGATGATCCTCACCTTCTCCAACAGCTTCGAGACGGCCCGGATGTTCGTGCCGATCATCGCCATCGTGTTCCTCTCGCTGTGTATGAGCACGCTCATGAACCGGGCTCAGCGGCGGATCAATCGCTGGCAGTACGTTCCGGACGACGAGCCGTGAGCCACCGCGAGCTTGTCCGGGCGCGGCGGGCGTACCTGGCACCGGCCGGGATGGGCGCGCGGCGGGAGCTCCGCGCGGGTCGGGGCGAGATGCTCGAAGTCATCGGGCCGGCCCAGGGAAGCCGGCTGGACATCCACGTCAATTCGATCCGAGCGGGAGCCGGGCCGGGACCCTACCACCGCCACACCAACGCCGAAAACTTCTATCTCGTCCTGGAGGGGCGCGTCCGTCTCCGCATCGACGGGGTGGACCAGCTAATCGGGCCCGGCGACAGTGCTCTCATCGAGCCCGGGGTTCCGCACTCCGTTTCCGTCCAAGCCGATGGTGAGGCGCGGCTCATCGAGATTTACGCGCCCGCGTCGCCGGATTTCATCGCCGTTGAGGAATCGTCAGGAGGACCCAGATGACACAGGACCGCACCCGCATCCGAGGGGGCCGCATCCTCGTCGCCGGCGAACTCGTCGCCGCCGACCTGGTCGTCGAGGGCGAGCGGATCGCAGCGATCGTGGCGCGAGACGAGCCAGTCACCGATGCCCGGGAACTCGACGCGACCGGGCGGGTCATCCTGCCCGGGATCATTGATCTGCACGCGCATACCCGCGAGCCCGGCTACACCCACAAGGAGGACTTCCTGACGGCCTCGATGGCCGGGGCCGTGGGCGGCGTCACCACGATGGTCGACATGCCGAACGTCGAGCCGCCGACGGATACGGTGGCAAGGCTCCAGGAGAAACGGGCGCTGGCCGACGAAAAGTCCATCATCGATTGGGGCCACTTCGCCGCGGGGACCAACCTTGCGGAGATCCCGGGCCTGGCCACGGCCGGCGCCACGGGCTACAAGATCTTTCAAGTCTCGGGCGCCTATCCCCACGACCCCCGGCTTGCGATCAACGAAGACGACGCCCTCCTGCGGGCTTTCCGCGCGATCGCTGAGACCGGGCTCCCGGCCGTCGTTCACCCGTTCAACCAGCGCCTGTTCGAGCAGCTCAGTGCGGAGGCGTTCGCGGCTGGCAAGCCACCGGACGCCTGGACGTTCGGCGAGGTCTACACGACCGACGCCATCTGGCATACGGCGATGAACACGCTCGTCAACCTCCAGGCCCTGTCGGGGGTCCGGCTGCACGTGGTCCACACGCACTCGGCAGGGAGCCTACGCCTGATCCGGGCGGCCAAGAGCCGGGGCCAGCGCATCACCGCGGCGATCGATCCGAAGTACTACCACCTGACCCGCGACGACCTCCGCCGCCAGCAGGGGCGAGCCTGTCCGGGCGGCTTCATCACCGAGGACGCGGACCGGATGGCCGAGATTTGGCGCAGTCTCGCCGACGGGACGATCGACTCCATCGATGCGGACCACGCGCCGCATACCCTCGAGGAGATCGCGGTGCTCGAGACGGATGCCTGGAACGCTGCGATGGGTTCTCCGCAGTACGACTGGCAGTACAGTATTACCCTCTCCGACGTCGCTGCAGGCAAGCTCAGCCTGGCCCGGGCCGTCGAGCTGCTGGCTGAGGCCCCGGCGCGGATCCTCGGCATCTACCCGCAGAAGGGAGCGCTCTTGCCGGGGTCCCATGCGGACCTCGTCTTCGTGGACCTGGAGCGGAAGACGACCCTCACCGACGAGGGGCTCTACACGAAGGTGGGCTGGACCCCCTACCTGGGCTGGACCGTGACCGGGTACGTGGCCCTGACGATGCTCAGGGGGACGGTGATCGCTCGGGACCGCAAGATCCTCGGCCAGCCGGGGTACGGGCGGTACGTCGCGGGGGTGCCGCAGTGAGCATGGGGCCTGCCGACGGGATGTCGGCACGCCCGGCCCCGGAGCGTGCTCCGGGGCCGGGCCTGAACGGTGGCGTGCCCGAGGATCCACTGCGGCCCCTGGCGCGGCAACAGGGCCGGATGACGTTCGGGGTCCTCATCCCCCACTTCGGCGCGCACGCCTCACGCCAACGGATCGTGGCCGGCTCGATGCTCGTGGAACGTCTCGGCTTCGACGCGGTCTGGGTCCGGGACCATCTCCTTTGGACGCCGCACGGGCACGAAGGGACGGATCTCACCTTCGTGGAACCGCTGGCTGCCCTGGCGGCGATCGCCTCTGTCACCGAGCGGATCTATCTCGGGACGGCGGTCCTCATCCCGCTCCGCTGGCCCCTGAAGCTCGCTCAGGACTTGGCGGCCCTTTCGTACCTGAGCGGCGGACGAGTCATCGCGGGCCTGGGGACGGGGCACAACCACGAGGAACTGGCCGCGGCCGGATTCGACGCCGACGAGCGTCGCGAGATCCTCGCGGAGACCGTTGTCATCCTCCGCCGCATCTGGAGTGAGGATGTCGTCACCCACGCCGGCCCGCGGTTCCCCTTCGAGTCTGTCCGTATCGAACCGAAGCCGGTGCGGGCGCTCCCGATCTGGTACGGGGGAACGACCCGGGCCTCCGTCAGGGCGGCGGTTGCCGCCTATGACGGCTGGATGCCGAGCGGGATGCCCATCGACACGCTCGATGACCGCCTCGCCTACATGGCTGAGCGGGCCGCGGAGGCCGACCGGCCGGCCCCGTCGGTTAGCTTGGTCCCCCGGGTCAGCATCGCCCGGAGCCGAGCCGAGGCGCGTCGCGGGCTCGATGTCCACGCGCTGTCGACCGGGTCGGAGGGAAGCAAATTCTGGCTGAAGCCAAAGTCGGGCTCGTTCGACACGATCGACGACCTGCGCGGCATCGTCGTGGTCGGTGATCCGGACGAGGTCGTGGATCAGATCCTGGAACTCTCGGAGCGGCCGATCGACCACTTCGTCTTCGACCTGCGCGGCCAGTTTGACCGCTACGAGGAGAGCCTCGAGCTCATCGCGGAGCGGGTGTTGCCGAGCGTGCGGGC
>DAINSJ010000016.1:0-16885 GCA_036741375.1 Candidatus Limnocylindrales bacterium | reverse complement strand
GTTACACCAGCCCGCCGACGCGGAGATGCCGAATCTCGCCCACGAGGACGTGCCGCTCGCCGCCGTCGGCCCGGGGATCGGCGACCACGAGGGCGCCGCTCGCCCCGTCGACGCCGAGCGCCTGGACCGTCTCGCCGGTTCCGTCCGGCCGCTCGAGTCGCACGGGCCGGCCGTTCGTCAGCTGGCGAGCCGTCCACGCGGCGACGTCGAACCTGCCGGCGCGAAGCGCGGTCACCGCCGGCTCGAGTCGCCCCAGGAAGCCGTCGAGCAGGGCCCGCAGGTCGATCGGCCGGCCACCGGACACGTCGTGCAGCGACGTCATCCCGGCCTCGAGGTCGGGCGGGAACGCCTCGCGTCTCCAGCCGGCGTTGACCCCGATGCCGACGACCGCGCGGGCGTCACGGGTCCCGAGGCCATCTGTCTCGCCGAGGACGCCGGCCAGCTTCTGAACGGCGAGATCCGTGGACGCCTCGAGGCCGGACGGATCCGAGACGACCACGCCGGCTGGGTCGGTGGCAATCACGAGGTCGTTGGGCCATTTGAGGCGAATCGCCCCGGGTGCGAGACCCGCATGGTCCTCGGCGGCGTCGGCCATCGCGAGCGACACGATCGCCGCGAGCCGCCAGGGCCGCTCCGGCTCCAGCCAGGCGGGGCGAAACCCGAGGGAGCAGAGCAGGGCGGCCCCGCGGGGCGAGCTCCACCTCCGTCCGCTCCGGCCCCGTCCGGCCGTCTGCTCCTCCGCGGCCGCCACGCACACCTCTGGGACGCCGTCGCGGAGCCAGCCTGCCACGACGTCGTTCGTCGAGCCGACCTGCTCGAACCACTCGAGGCGCGACGGGACCAGGCTCTCGGGCACGCGCCCGGGCATCAGCTCAGGCAGTCGACCAGCCTCCGCCACTCAGCCCGCCTTCGGGAGCGCGGCTTCGGCATCCACCGGATCGGGCCGCTCGAGCTCGAAGGCCGCATGCAGGGCGTCGAGCGCGGCGGCGAGGTTCGCTTCGTCGATGACGCAGGTGATGCGAACCTCGGACGTCGAGATCATCTCGATGTTCACCTTTGCGTCGGCGAGCGTGCCGAACATCCGGGCCGCATAGCCGGGCGCGTTGTGCAGGCCGGCCCCGACGATGGACACCTTGGCGACGGTCGGGTCCGTGGCGATCTCTCGCGCCCCGAGCTCCTTGACGAGCGGCGCAAGCACCCGCTCCGCTCGACCCAGCTCGTTACGGGGCACCGTGAACGACAGGTCCGTCGCGCCTTCGTGGCCGACGTTCTGGACGATCATGTCGACGTTGATCCCGGCCTCGGCCAAGGGATCGAAGACGGCGCGCGCGACGCCGGGACGGTCAGGGACCGCGATGAGCGTGATTTTCGCGACGTCGCGGTCGTGGGCGAGCCCCCGCACCTTGTTGCGCTGCTCCACGAGCGGGTCCTCCCTGATGAAGGTCCCCGGCCCGTCCTCGAACGAGCTGAGCACCTCGATGACGACGTCATTGATCCAGCCGAGCTCGACCGCCCGAGCCTGCATGACCTGGGCGCCCTGCTGCGCAAGCTCGAGCATCTCCTCGTAGCCGACGGTGTCCAGTTTCCTCGCCTGCGTCACCCGCCGTGGGTCCGCCGTGTAGATCCCGCGAACGTCGGTGAAGATCTGGCAGCGATCGGCGCCGAGCGCCGCCGCGAGTGCGACGGCCGTCGTGTCCGAGCCACCGCGGCCGAGGGTCGTCGTCTCGGCGAGGTCGCCCGCCGCGCCGCGCTGGCCCTGGAACCCGGCGACGATGACGACGTTGCCGCGCTCGATCTCGGCCCGGATCCTGCGAGGCTCGATGTTCGCGATCCGGGCCCGGCCGTGGCTGTCGTCGGTGGTGATCCCGGCCTGCGCGCCGGTGAGGGAGATGGCCTTCACGCCGATCGCGTGGAGGGCCATCGAGACGAGGGTCGCGCTCTCATGCTCCCCGGTCGCGAGGAGGACGTCGAGCTCGCGGGGATCGGGCTCGTCGGCGATCGCGTGGGCGAGGGCGAGCAGCTCGTCGGTCGTGTCGCCCATCGCGGACACGACGACTACGAGGTCCACGCCGGTGGCCCGCTCCCGCGAGATTCGCTGCGCAACCTGCCGAATCCGATCGGCATTCGCGAGCGAGGAGCCCCCGAATTTCTGCACGACGAGTGGGCCGCTCATGAGCCCCGCAGTCTACCAGCGGCTTTTCGCCCCTCCGAAGGACCGCTCGCGAACCCCGCGAATGGAGCGCCCAAGACGAACCGCGTCCATCGTGAAAGGATAGCCGCCAACGCTCATCTGCCGCCAAACAGCGAGGTTCGCCATGTGCTTCGATCTCGAGAGCCGGCCGCCGATCGATCCCATCGCCGGAGGCGCGCTCGATGCGGGCAATGTGATCCTCAAAGGCGCCGATGGGGCGGAGTTTCGAGCCTTCGACGCCAGGCCCGCGAACCCGACCGGCGCGGGGATCCTGATCCTGCCCGACGCTCGCGGCCTCCATCCGTTCTTCGAGGAGCTCACCCAGCGGTTCGCCGAGCACGGCGTCGCCGCGCTGGCCATTGACTATTTCGGGCGCACCGCCGGCACGGGACCACGGGGCGACGACTTCGACTACCAGGCCCACCTCGCCGAGGTGACGTGGGAGAACGTGCAGGGTGACTTCCGGGCGGCGGTCGAACACCTCCGGACGAAGGACGGCGGGGCTCCTCGCTCGGTGCTGGCGACCGGGTTCTGCATGGGTGGCCGGCTGGCGACGCTGTCGGCGACGCTCGGCCTCGGGCTCGCCGGGGTGATCCCGTTCTATGGCTTTCCGATCGGCCAGTTTCGCGGCACGCCCGCACCGGTCGACGTGGCCGACAAGATCGAATGCGACGTCCTGGCGATCTTCGGGGGCGCTGACCAGGGGATCGACGCGGGGGCGCGGGAAGCCTTCGACCAGGCGCTCGACAAGGCGAACGTCAAGCACCGGATCATCGTCTACCCGGACGCACCGCACAGCTTCTTCGATCGCAAGGCCGACCAGTTCGCCGAGGCGTCGACGGCTGCCTGGGAGGAGACCCTGCAGTTCATCCGCCGCCACACCGCGGGCCAGCCGATCGCGGCCGCCTGATCCTCGCTACCTCCGGAACAGCCACACGAGGAACAGCACGATCACGCCGCCCAGAACGATCGGAAACAGCGGGCCCGGCAGCACCCCCTGAAGCGCGCGAACCATCGCCCCGATGCCGGCGGCGATCGCCGCGATCGAGCCGCCGACCAGGCCGCTGATCCCTTCCCCGATCGCGTGAAGCAGGTCGCCGGCGGGTCCCATGGGCGCAGTGTGGCGGCGCGGCCAATGGCCGGCGCGGCCAAATGGTGAGCCGGCGCCGGGCGCGGCTAGCTGACCGAGAGCACCCGGGCGCCCGCGTTTGACGGAGCGAGAATCCGAACCCGGCCCGGCAATTCGGCGTCCGAGGCCACGCGGACCATCGCGTCACCGATCGCATCGAGCTGCTCCGCGTCCGCGCCGATTGCGAACGCCGCGATGCTCGAACCGGCTCCCGCCAGGCACGCGCCGATCGCACCGGCCGAGCGCGCCGCGGCCACGAGCGCGGGGAGCTGCGGATAGACGGCGGCACGATAGGGCTCGTGGAGCCGATCCTCCGTCAGGAATCCGAGCACGCTCCAGTCGCCGCTCGCGATTCCCGCAACGCCGGCAGCCACGCGGGCGAGATTCGCCACGGCATCGGCCCGCGGAATCTCTGTCGGGAGGACCTCGCGCATGTCCGTCGTCGCCAGCCGGAGCTCCGGAACGAACAGGACGACCCGCAGCGATTCGGGAGCGTCGAATCGGAATGCCCGGACATCGGCCTCCGTGGCCAACGTCGCCGTGAACCCGCCGAGGAGGGCTGGCGAGACGTTGTCGGGATGGCCTTCGATGTTCGTCGCGACGCGAAGCACGGCATCGGCGGAGTCCGGCAGATCGAGCAGCGCTCGCGCCGCGAGCACCCCCGCGACCGTCGCTGCGGCGCTGGAACCGAGGCCGCGCGCCAGCGGGATCGTGTTGATCATCTCGACCGCCCAGCCGAGGCGATCGAGATCCTCGAACCCATCGTCGAGGAGGCCGGCGCCCAGCGCCTGGATCAGCCGGTTCGAGCCGTCCGCCGGGAGCTCGCCGGCGCCCTCACCCCGCACGTCGAGCTCGACCGCTCGCGCGCGGTCGGTCCGCGCCTCGATCGATACATGGAGCGCGAGATCGACCGCGAGCCCGAGGCAGTCGTAGCCGGCGCCCAGATTTGCGATCGTCGCCGGGACCTCGACGACGACGCGCCGCCCCGCGATCGAGCCGATCGAGCGGCTCACCAGCCGAGCGCCAAGCGGACCGCGTCGGCCGACGCCGAGCTCTCGATGAGGCGGTCGCCCGCGAGCCGCTCCGCCGTATCGGGATCCTTGAGCCCGTTGCCGGTCAGGACGCAGACAACGAGCGAATCTCGCTCGAGCTCGCCGGCCCGCGCCAGCTTCGTCACGCCGGCGACGCTCGCCGCCGAGGAGGGTTCGCAGAACACCCCCTCGGTCGTCGCGAGCTCGCGGTAAGCGGCGAGAATCTCGTCGTCCGTCACCGACTCGATGCGACCGCCGGACTCGTCCCGCGCGGCGACGGCGCCCGCCCACGAGGCCGGATTGCCGATCCGGATCGCCGTCGCGACCGTCTCGGGCCGGTCGACCGGTGCGCCGAGCACGATCGGTGCCGCGCCAGCCGCCTGGAACCCCAGCATCCGCGGCCGGCTGTGGGTGATCCCGGCGGCCTCGTACGCTGTGAAGCCCGCCCAGTACGCCGTGATGTTGCCCGCGTTGCCGACGGGGATCGCAAGGATGTCGGGAGCCCGGCCCAGATCGTCGCAGACCTCGAACGCCGCTGTCGTCTGCCCGGCGATCCGATGCGGATTGACGGAGTTCACGAGGGTCACCGGGTGCGACTCGTCGGCCGCGAGCTCGCGAACGACCCGGAACGCATCATCGAAGTTGCCGTCCACGGCGACGACGCGAGCCCCGGCGATCAAGGCCTGGAGGAGCTTGCCGATCGCGATCGCGCCGCGCGGCAGTACGACGACAACCTCGATCCCCGCCGACGCCCCGTATGCGGCGGCGGACGCCGACGTGTTCCCGGTCGAGGCGCAGATGATCGATCGGGAGCCCGCCTCGAGCGCCTTCGAGACCGCCACGACCATCCCGCGGTCTTTGAACGAGCCGGTCGGATTCAACCCTTCAAGCTTGAGATGGAGCCCCGGAACGCCGATCCGCTCCCCCAACCGCGGCGCAGCAACGAGCGGCGTGAATCCCTCGCCCAGGGTCAGCTCGGGCGTGGCATCCGTGATCGGCAGAAAGGCTCGATACTGCTCGACGAGACGCTGGCGCATCGACGAATGGTAGCGAGTGCCTCGGCTACACTCGCCGGCCTATGACCACGGCGACCACGGCGACCACGGCGACCACGGGCACGCGCGCCCGGACGTTCAGCGGAATCCAGCCCTCCGGCGTCGCCCACCTCGGCAACGATCTCGGGGCGATCCGGAACTACGTCCGGCTCCAGGACCAGTACGAGGCGATCTACTGCATCGTCGACTACCACGCCCTCACCAGCACCCATGACCCGGACGTCCTGCGGGCGCGGACCCGCGACATGGCGGCGTCGCTCCTGGCGCTGGGCCTCGATCCAGAGCGTTGCACGCTCTTCGTGCAATCCCACAGGCCCGAGCACACCGAGCTCGCGTGGCTGCTCGCAACCGTGACCCCGGTCAGCTGGCTCGAGCGGACGCCGACCTTCAAGGAGAAGCGCGAGACGCAGCCGGACGACGTCAACCACGGCCTTCTGACGTACCCGGTCCTGCAGGCGGCCGACATCGTCATGTACAAGGCGACGATCGTGCCCGTCGGGCGCGATCAGGCGGCCCACCTCGAGCTGTCACGCGAGATCGTCCGGGCCTTCAACCATCGCTACGGCGATACGTTCCCGGAGCCGCAGGCCGTCTTCACCGAGGCGCCGACGGTCCTCGGCACCGACGGCGTCCGCAAGATGAGCAAGTCCGTCGGCAACACGATCGAGGTCCTCGCGGAGCCCGAGCTGATCCGGAAGCAGGTCATGTCGATGGTCACCGACACGCAGCGGATCCTGCGAACCCAGCCCGGCCGGCCCGAGATCTGCAACGTCTGCCAGATGCAGCGCTTCTTCGGCGACGACTACGAGGAGCTCTGGGAGGGCGAGCGCACCGCCCGGACCGGCTGCGTCGACATGAAGAAGGTTCTTTCCGAGCGGATCATCCGGCACTACGCCCCGGCGCGGGAGCGCTACCTCGAGCTGATCGCCCATCCCGACGAGGTCGAAGGGATTCTCGAGGCAGCTGCCGACCGCCTCCGGCCGAAGGCCGAAACGACCATGGACGAGGTCCGCCACCGCATGGGACTGCGCTAGGATCGGCCCGAGCATCGGAAGGAGCCCGCGATCGAGCTGACACCGCGCGAACGCCGATGGCTGGACGCGATCCTGGTCCTGGGCGCGATGTCGCTCGGCTTCGTCGTCCTCGGCTTCATCAGCGTCGTCTTTGCGTTCTTCAGCGACATCATCCTGATTTTCTTCCTGGCGTGGCTCCTCGCCTTCATCCTCACGCCCTTCATCTCCCGAGTGCGATCGACGATCCCCTTCATGAGCCGCGCGGGCGCGATCTTCACGGTCTACTTCGTCCTGTTCGGCGGCCTCGTGATCCTCACTCTGTTCGTCGCCACGGCGCTCGTCAGCGGGATCAGCGACTTCATCGCGAACGTGCCGACGCTCCGGGCCGACCTGCCGTCGATCCTCGCGCCCTGGCAGCACCGGCTCGACGGCATCGGGATCGTTCGCATCGATCTCGTGGCCCAGGCGAACGCGTTCCTCGACAACCTGAGCTCATACGCCGCGCAACTCTCCCAGCCGTTGCAGTCGCTCGCCGTGGCGAGCCTCGGGGCTCTCGGCAACCTGCTCTTCGTGGTCGTCCTGTCGCTCTACATGGTCGCGGACCGGGAGCGGCTGGTGCGCTTCCTGTTCTGGCTCGTGCCGGCCGGCTACAAGGAGGAGGCCAAGCTCCTCGAGGAAGCGGTGGCCCGGTCGTTCGGCGGATTCCTTCGCGGCCAGGCCATCACGGGCATCGTCTACGCCGGCGTCGCGTTCGTCGCGAGCCTCATCTTCGGACTCGACTACATCGCGATCACGACGGCTGCGTCGGGGATCCTCATGGCCATCCCCTTCTTCGGCCCGTTCCTCTCATGGACGCCGCCGGTCCTCGTCGCTTTCATCTCGCATCCCGACGCGCTCGTCGGCACCTTCGCGGTCATGATCATTGGCTGGCTGATCCTCATGAATGCGCTCCAGCCGCGGATCATGGCCGACGCGCTCCGGATCCACCCGATCGTCGTGCTCGGAGCGGTCCTCGCCGGGATCAAGATCGCGGGGATCGCGGGCGCGATCTTCGGCATCCCGATCGCCGCGGTCATCTCGGCCTTCTTCCTCCACGGGCTGCGCCGACGGGCGTCCGACGAGCCGGTTGCCGTGCGCGCGGCACAGCGCGTCGGTCAACGGGAGGGTCGGGTCGTAGTGGCGCCCCGGGAGCCGGACCCGAGCGTTGACCATGACGTCTAGCGCCGGCCGGAACCGCTAGCGCCTCCGACCGCCGAGGTCGTGGAGGATCTCGCGAGCGGCGTTCTGTCCGGGCCCGCCGGTGATCCCGCCGCCCGGGTGCGCGCCGGAGCCGCAGAGGTAGAGCCCATCCACCGCGAGGCGGTAGCGGGCGTGGCCGAGCAGCGGCCGCCACAGGTAGAACTGGTCGAGGCCGGGCTCAGCGTGCATCGGGTGACCGCCGGTCAGGCCATAGCGCGATTCGAGGTCGACCGGCGTGAGGACCTGACGGTGGCTGACAAGGGCGCCGAATCCCGGGGCGACAGTCTCGAGGACCTCGGTCACGGCGTCGCCGAACGCCTCACGGTTGTCGTCCCAGGACCCGACATCAGCATCGAGGGCGTACGGCGCGTACTGGGCGATGACGCTCATCACGTGGGTGCCGGCCGGCGCTCCGTCGACCAGCGACGGGTCGACGATCGACGGAATCGTGGCCTCAAGGATCGGGGCTTCGCTCCAGTGCCCGTACTTCGAGGCATCGAACGCCCGCTCCATCGCGTCGATCCCCGGCGCGACCAGGATCCGGCCGTGGAGCAGCCGCTCGTCGTCGGCCGCGGCCGTGAACCGCGGCAGGCCTGTCAGCGCGAGATTCACCTTGCTGACAACGCCAGGCGTCCGGATGTTGCCGGCGCGCCAGCCGAGGCTCGGGCCGAGCACGAGCGGATCGAGAAGGTCGAGCAGCGTCCGCTTGGGATCGGCACCCGAGACGACGGACCGGGCCGGGATTTCCTCGCCGCTCGCCAGGACGACACCGGTGGCGCGGTCGTCGCTCGCTGTGATCGACGCGACCTCGGCGTCCAACCGGATCTCGGCGCCGGCGGCCCGGGCCGCCGCCGCGAGCGCATCCGTAAGCGCGCCCGGCCCACCGCGCGCGAACACCGTCTCGCCCGGGGCGCCGCCGTCGTTGCCCGCGCCATCCATGAGCAGGACGGACGCCGTGCCGGATGACCACGGCCCGACCGCCCCGTAGCGAACCCCGCGCCAGGCAATCGCGGCCCGCAGCGCATCGGTCTCAAAGGATTCGGCGACGAGATCCGCGACAGCCATCGGCAGGACCCTGAGGATCGCGCGGCTGCCGTCGCGGCCAAGACCCCGGAACGAGCGGCCGAGCCTCAGCCCCGCCAGGGCGTCCCCGAGGCCGGGCGAGGCCACGTCCGGCGGGGTCGACCGGGCGAGCTCGTCGAGGAACCGGCCGAGCTGCCGGAGGTGCCGGTCGAAGGCCGGGTAGGCGGCGGCGTCCGCGGCCGAAACCGGCCGCAGTCCTTCAACGGTGGTGGCAACGTCGCTCCACAGCGTGACGGCGCCGCCGTCGGGTCGTGGTGCGAAGACCCGCACCTCCGGGGCGATGAGCGACAGCCCGTGGCGCCCGAGCGCGAGGTCGCGTTGAATGGATGGTCGAAGGCGGCCGACCGTGTGGGCAAGGGTCGGCACGCGGATCCCGGGGCCGAGCTCGGACGTGTCGGCCGCACCGCCGAGGCGCTCGCGCCGTTCGAGGACGATCGTCCGCAGGCCGCCGCGGGCGAGGTACGCCGCCGCGACGAGCGCGTTGTGGCCGCCGCCGATGACGACGGCATCCCAGGTCCGTGGCGAGCCCGCCATCAGGCCACCTTCCGGCCGCGGGCCCGGAGGACCTCTAGAGCCGCGATCCGGCCGTTGGCGCCCATGATCCCGCCGCCCGGATGCGTCGACGAGCCGCACAGCCAGAGGTCGCGAACCGGTGTCCGGAAGCGGGCCCAGCCCGGAACCGGGCGGCTGAAAAAGAGCTGTTCGAGCGAGAGCTCGCCCTGGAAGATGTTGCCCTCGGTGAGCCCCGTCGTTCGCTCGATGTCGAGGGGCGTCTGGACGTTCCGGAAGAGGATTTTCTCGCGGATGTCCGGGGCGAACTCAGCGATCCGATCCACGACCGCGTCGCCAAAGGCCTCGCGGTTGTCATCCCACGTGCCCAGGCCATCCGCGAGGTGGTATGGCGCGTACTGGACGAAGCAGCTCATGACGTGCTTGCCGGGCGGCGCCATCGACGGATCGACGAGCGTCGGGATCACGATGTCCACGTACGGCTTCCGGCTCCAGTGGCCGTACTTGGCGTCGTCGTAGGCCCGCTCCATGGCGTCGATCGACGGCGAGAGCGAGATCGCGCCGCGGAGGTGCTCGCCCTCGCCCGGCAGCGCTGTGAAGCTCGGCAGGCCGTCGAGCGCGAGGTTGACCTTGCCCGACGAACCGCGGAACTTGAAGCGGCGGACCTCGGCGGTGAAGTCGTCGTCGACGGTGCCCGGCTCGAGGAGGTCGATGAACGTTCGGCGCACGTCGACCGACGAGAGCACGACGTCGGCCAGGACCTCCTCGCCCGATTCGAGGGTCACGCCCGTGGCCCGCCCGCCCCGGGTCAGGATTCTCGCGACGCCCGCTTCCGTCCGGATCTCCGCGCCATTCGCGCGGGCTGCACCGGCGATCGCGTTCGAGATGCCGCCCGTCCCGCCCTTCGGGATGCCCCAGGCCCGGAACGCGCCGTCGATCTCGCCCATGTAGTGATGCAGGAGTACGTAGGCGGTACCGGGCGAGCGAACGCCCTGGTATGTGCCGATGATCCCCGACGCGGACATCGTCGCCTTGAGCGGGTCCGTCTCGAACCACTGGTCGAGGAAGTCAGACGCCGACATCGTCATCAGCTGCACGAACACCGCCTGCTGGCGCTCCGTCAGCCGCTGGAAGCTCCGGGCCAGGCTGGCCAGCGGCAGGAGCGGCCGCGGATCGTTCGAGGCGGGATCGGGCGGGACGATCGACAGGATCGGTTTGATGAACCGGGCCATGTCGACCATGAGCTGGCCGTACTCCTCGTAGGCCTCGGCATCGAGCTTCGACCAACGCCGCAGCTCGCGGACGGTTCGGCCATGATCGTTGACGCGCCAGAGGTAGTCGCCCGTCCCGATCTTCGCGCCGTCGGGCCCGATCGGCGCCGGCCGGCCCTCGCCCTCGTGGAGCGGCGTGAACGTGCCATCCAGCGGCAGGATGTCGAGCCCGTGGCGGGGCAGGTCGAGCTCCCGGATGATCTCGGGCCGGAGCAGTGAGACGACGTAGCTGAACACCGAGAATCGGAAGCCCGGAAAGAGCTCCTCGGTGACCGCGGCGCCACCGAGGACGTGGCGCTTCTCGAGGACAACGGTCTTCATCCCAGCCCGCGCCAGATACGCGGCGCTGATCAGCCCGTTATGGCCACCGCCGATCACGACCGCGTCGTAGCGCTGGGACACGAATACCTCTCGTGGACCGGGACTTCTGGGACTGCCCGACTCTAGCGGACGGGACTAGGATCGTGGCGTCCACTCCACGAGGAGGCGGCAATGGACACGACGGGCGTGGTCGGTGAGCTCCGCATCCCGGACCCGGTTCGACGGGCGTACCGGAGCACGCCGGGCCTCGCGATGGTCTTCATCGGCCTCGCCTTCCTCGATGCCGTCGCCCGGACGCTCGGCCTTATCCTTCCATCGGTCGACCTGAACCCGGCGCGGCCGCTGTCGATCGTGTCCAGCTTCTTGCCGCGCGATCTGCTGATCCTGCTGCCGGCCGTGATCCTCCTCCGGCTCCCACGTGCGCTCCAGGTGACGCCGTTGGTCTTCGCGGGAGCTGTCGCCATCTCCCTGGGCACGCTGCTCGCATTTCCGCTCGGATCGCTCATGTTGCCTGTCGCCATGGACTTCAGCGCCGCCACGTTCATCCCGGCCATCGGCTGGGCCGCCATGGGCTGGGGCCTCGCCACGCTCAACCCGAAGACGCCGCCGCCGCCGGTCGCCGGCACGGCGAACCTGGTGGCCGCGCTCGTGGTCCTCGCCGCCGCGACGCTCGGGGTCCTGCCACTCGTGATCCCGCGGGAGCTCGATCTCGGTGATCCGGCGGTGCGCGACACGGCCTTATCGATCGGAATCCTCGGTGTCCTCGGGGCGCTGGCGTGGGGCTTCTTCCTGCGGGCATTGGTTCGAGGCTTCGGCGATCCGCGCCGACCGAATCTCGCCACCTCAGTCGGCACGTTCGCGGCGCTCCTGGCCGCCGCGTTGGGGGTCGCGATCGCGATCCTGACCGTCGTCGGACGGATCGATTCGGGACTGCTGGCACCGATCGTGCAGTCGCCGGTCTACGTGCCCCTGTTCTGGCTCGCCGGCGGCGGCGCGACGAGCCTCCTCGTGGTCGCCTTCGGGCTCGGCCTGGCAGACCCAATGAGTCGCGTTGGCGGGATGGTCCTCGACTGACCCGCGGAGCTTGTGGGACGCTAGGCTGTCGGCGATGAGCATCGGAACCCCGTTCCACGCCCGAACATCCACCCTGAACCGGAAGCTCCAGTGGCGCGAGTGGTCCGGCTACTGGGCCTCGTCCGCGTACGCCGACGCGCACGACATCGAGTACAACGCGATCCGCGAGGCGGCCGCGCTCATCGACGTCTCGCCGCTCTACAAGTACCGCGTCTCGGGTCCCGACGCGACCCGCCTCGTCGATCGAGTCATCACCCGTGACGCAACGAAGCTGAAGGTTGGGCAGGTCTATTACACGCCGTGGTGCGACGAGCACGGCAAGGTCATCGATGACGGCACGGTCCACCGGCTGAATGACGACGAATACCGCTGGACCGCCGCCGATCCCCAGCTTCGCTGGCTCACGCTGAACGCGCGCGGGCTGGACGTCGCCATCGAGGACGTCACGGAGTCCATCGCGGCCGTCGCGCTCCAGGGGCCGCTCTCCCGGGCGGTCCTCGAGATCGCGACCGGCGAGCCATTCGACGACCTGCGCTACTTCCGCCGCCGGCCATCGAAGCTTGCCGACATCGAGATCGACGTCTCCCGGACCGGCTACACCGGCGACCTCGGCTACGAGCTCTGGATCCCGGCGGAGCAGGCGCTCGACGCGTGGGACGCGCTGATGACCGCCGGCAAGCCCCACGGAATCCGGCCGGCGGGGATGCTCGCCCTCGACGTCGTCCGGCTCGAGGCCGGTCTCATCCTCCTCGAGGCCGACTACACGTCCGCCCGGCACGCCCTGAACCCCGAGCAGAATTACTCCCCCTACGAGCTCGCGATGGGCCGGCTCGTCGATCTCCGGAAGGCGGACTTCGTCGGGCGCCTGGCACTCCAGCGAGAGCAGGCTCGCGGCGGGCCGAAGCGCCGGCTCGTCGGCGTCGCACTCGACTGGGACGCGATCGACGGACTCTATCGATCCCAGGAGCTGCCGCCCGCGATCTCGCCCTCGGTGGATCGCTCGCCTGTGCCGCTGTTCGGCGAGCGCGGCGACAAGCAGATCGGCAAGCTGACGAGCCACGGCTGGAGCCCGATCCTGAAAGGCGCGATCGGCCTCGCCCAGATCCCGCCATCCCACGAGGCGGTCGGGACGCGCCTCCAGGCGGAATGGACGGTCGAGGGTCGACGGGGCCGAGTCGATGCCCGCGTTGTGCCGCTCCCCTTCCTCGACCTCGAGCGCAAGCGGGCGTGATGCCGTCGTCGATTCGGGGGCGACCCGCCGGCCCGGCGGCGCGTTCGTAGGCGCCTTCGCGCCCACGTTGGGCGCATTCCTGCCATATTCCGATGAGGCGCGACGTAGGCGAAGAAATGCGGACAAAAGCCCGCCCACGGCAGCTTTTGGCAGCACTCGAACGGCGGCGGGGCCTCCGGCACGCTCAGCGACGGTTCCAGCATCGGGCCGCCTTCGCATTACGCCGATCTGGTCGGCAGGTGACAAAAAGGCGGCCGAGGGCGGCCTTGGGCGGAGGGCGCTCGCCCTTGCGGCCACCGGTCGGCGCTGAGCCGAGTCGCGCTCGTGCGAGGGGCTAGGTCCCGCTGAGGCGCTCCACCAGTGGGTCGAGCAGGCCCATCTCGCCGAGCATGAACGAGCTGATTCCGAGCTGGTCGCGGAGACGAACGAGCTTCGCGGCGAGCTCGTCGATCGAGCCGATGAAGATGTGCGGCGCCTCCAGCATTTCTTCAGGCGTGAGGTCGACGGCCGTCCGACCGGCGAGGAACGCCGCGGCGTCGCGGGCCTCGGCAAGGGCATGGTCCGTCACCGAGACGCCGACGCCGCTCGGGTAGACGTTGAAGGTCAGCTCGTCGAACCGGTCGCCGGCGACGTCCCGGACCCAGCCGATCTTCTCGGCGGTGCCGGCCACCGTGATCGACTGCGGATCGGTCTTGCCCGACGGCAGGATCCGTGGCGCGAGCCCGATGATCTGCGCCTCCCGGCCGGCCATCTCGAGCGTGCGGCGCCCGCCGCCGCCGATCAGGAACGGCGGATGCGGCTTCTGGACCGGCTTCGGCTGGCCGTCTAGGTCCGTGATCGTGTAGTGCTCGCCAGCGAACGAGAACGGCCCCTCCGCGAACGCGCCCTTGAGCACGGCAACCGCCTCGATGAGGCGCGCCTGGCGGACGGGCGTCCGATCGAAGGCGAGGCCGATCTGGTCGTACTCGGGCTTGTTCCATCCGGCTCCGAGGGCCACGTCGAGCCGGCCGCCCGACAGCACGTCGAGCGACGCCAGCTCCTGCCCGAGGACGGCGGGATGCCGCAGATCGTTGTTGAGGACGAAGGCGGAGACGCGCAGACGATCGGTCGCGGCCGCGACCCAGGCCATCGTGCTGATCGGCCCGAGCTGCGGGATCAGGTGGTCCGGCACGACCATCGCGTGGTACCCGATCGCTTCGGCGCGCCGGGCCGACTTGGCGAGCTCAGCGCCGCCGACGATCGAGCGAGCGTCGGCCAGGAACTCGAATGGGCGCATCGCCGGATGGTATCCGCGCGGCCCGACCGGCCCTAGCTCGGCGAGGCCTGTGTCTCCGGCAACCGTACCAGCGACGGATCAACGCCGAACACCTCCCGGATCCGATCCGGCGCGAGAACCTCGGACGGCGGCCCATCGCCGACGACCCGTCCGCGGTCGAGGACCACGAGGCGCGGGAAGAAATGGGCCGCGAGGGCCAGGTCGTGGAGGACCGCCAAGATCGTCGTGCCCTGCCGGGCGTTCAGGTCGCGCAACAGCTCCATCACCTCGACCTGGTGGCGCAGGTCGAGATGGACCGTCGGCTCGTCGAGGACGAGGACGTCGGCATCCTGGGCCACCGCCATCGCGAGCAGGACGAGCTGCCGCTCGCCGAGCGAGAGCTCGCGCGCGTCGCGGCCCATCAGGTGGCCGACCCCGACCTGCTCGATCGCCGCCGCGACCGCGGCTCGATCGGCCGGACGCATTCCCCGGATCGGGTGCTCGTGCGGCAGACGCCCGAGCGCGACGACCTCGTCGACCGTCGTCGAGAACGGCAGCGCCGCCACCTGCGGAACGACGGCGAGCCGGCGGGCAACGGCCAAGCGGTCGAGGGAGGCCACGGGCCGTCCGTCGAGCTCGACTATGCCGACCGTCGGCTCAATGAGCCCGGCGATCGCCCGCAGCAGGGTCGACTTGCCGGCCCCGTTCGGACCGACGAGCGCGACGCGCTCGCCACGATCGATGTGCAGGTTCAGGTCGCGCAGCGCCGGGCGGCCGCGGTAGGCGACGGTCACGCCTTCGAGATGGATCACAGCTCGTAGCCGGTCCGCGTCCGGCGCAGCAGGAAGAGGAAGAACGGCGCCCCGATCACCGCCGTGACGACACCGACCGGAATCTCGCCGAGGAGCCGGGCCACGAGATCCGCGCCGACCATGAGGCTCGCCCCAAGGAGTGCGGCGAGCGGGAGCACCAGCCGGGCGTTCGGCCCGACCATCAGCCGGACGACGTGCGGCGCGACGAGGCCCACGAAGCCGATGAGCCCCGACACGGCCACCGACGCCGCCGTCGCGAGAGAGGCCAGCCCGAGGAGGATCGCGCGCTCGCGCCGGACGTCGACGCCGAGGTGCGCGGCCGCCTCCTCGCCCAGGAGGAGCCCGTTGAGCGATCGGGCCCGGAGCGCGATGAGGATCGACGCCCCGAAGACCAGCGGCACCGCGGTCGCGAGCCGCAGCCACGACGCAGAATCGAACCCGCCGAGCAGGTACGCGAAGATCTGGCGCAGACCCGCCCCCGAGAGGTACATCGACATCGCCAGGCCGGCCGCGAGAAGCGATCCCACCGCGTAGCCGGTCAGGAGCAGGCTCGTCATCTGGCCGCTGCCGCCGACCCGGGAGAGGCGATAGACGACGAACACGGCCACAAGCGCGCCGACGAACGCGAGGGCGTTCAGGAGCCCGAACTCGAAGATCAGGCTCCGGAACGGGAGGATCACGGCGATCGCGGCCCCGAGCGCGGCCCCGGAGGCGGTGCCGAGCACGTACGGATCCGCGAGCGGGTTCCGGAGCAGGCCCTGGAACGTCGCCCCCGAGATGGCCAGGCCAACGCCGACCGTCATCGCCATGAGCACCCGCGGCAGGCGCAGGTCCATGACGATCGTCTCCTGGGCCGGCGACCAGGTCCGGGCGACGTCGAGGCCGAGCAATCGATGGGCCAGGATCGCGATCGTGTCGCCGGGCGGGATCGTGACGGTCCCGGCCGCCACGCCCGCGACGAGCATCACGATGAGCAGCCCGATGCCCGCGACGGCCAGGACCGCCGGACGGCGCAGGAGGGCCGTCCGGAGCCGCCGGCCGGAGCGCGGGGCAGCCAGCGTGGCCGCGTGAGTGGGCATTCGTCAGGGCGTCGAGGCCGCTGGGGAAGCCGCCGGGACCGGCGACGGCAGCCCGGAGGGCAGCGCGATCTCCGGATGAATGGCGCGGAGCAGGTCCAGGAGCCCGAGGACGAGGCGCGGACCGGGCCGGCTGACGATGATGTCGTTCACGCCGACGATCGAGCCGGTCTGCACGGCCTGGATCGTCGCCCAGCCCGGCCTGGCCTTCACCTGGTCGGCGGTCACGCCGTAAGCCGCGTCACCGAGGACGATCACCGCCGGGTTAGCCGCGATGAGCTTCTCGAGGGAGATCTCGGAGTTCGTCGTGCTGCCCGTCGTGATCGGGTCGCCACCGGCGATCTGGATCATCTCCTGCAGGAACGACGCGTCGGTGGTCGTGTAGATCTTCGAGGTCGCGTCGAGCTCGTAGAAAACCTTCGGGTGCGTGGCGCCCGAGGTCACGGCGCGGATCGCATCGAACTGAGCACCCATCGACGTGGCGAGCGCGTCGGCGGCGGCACTCTCGCCGGCGGCCTTGCCCACGAGGTTGATGTCCGAGAGGACCCCGGCCACGTCCTTCGCGTAGGTCACGAGCACCGGGATGCCGAGAGA
>DAINSJ010000015.1:0-17082 GCA_036741375.1 Candidatus Limnocylindrales bacterium | reverse complement strand
TTCCTGTCCGCCGATCCCTCGCACTGGACGCTCCCGCTCGGACTGACGCTGTTCCGACTCTCCGGGGGCTTCGGCAGCAACTGGCCGCCATTGATGGCGACGGTCGTCATCGCGACGCTACCGATTCTCGTGCTCTACCTGTTCTTCCAGCGCTACTTCGTCGAAGGCATCGCCGCGTCGGGCGTCAAGGGCTAGGCGTGGCAGCGACAGTCCGCCCCGCGTCCACCGACGAAACGATCGCCCCGGAACCCCGTCTCGGGACGGCATTCCGGAAAGCCGGTGAGGATTTCTACTTCAATTCCTGGCGGCTCGTGCCCGCGAATCTCGTCTGGGCGATCGCGCTGGCAGCAGTTGTCATCGCCGCCCTTCTCTGGCTGCCGGCGGCGCTCCTGGTCGCCGTAGTGGCGGTCCCGTTAGCCGGAATCCACCGGATAGCGGCCCTCCTGGTCCGCGGGGAGGCCGCGTCATTCAGCGATTTCACTGACGGGATGCGTCGATCGGCGACACGGGCGGTGACGATCGGAGCCGCGGCCACGATCCTCGCCTTCACGTTCTCGTCGAATGTGATGCTGGGCTTGCAGCTGGACAACCCATTCGGGTGGTTCCTCACGGCGACAGCGGCGTACGCCGATGTCGCCCTGGCGATGATCCTCGTGGCGTTCTGGCCGCTCGTCGTCGATCCTCAGCGGGAGGGCCGCCCGTTGCGTCGGCTCGTCATCCTGGCCGGCATCGTGTGCCTTGCCAGACCCGGCCGAATGTTCCTCCTGACCGTCCTCATCGCCGTCATCCTCGCCGCTTCGACGGCGATCCTGCCGGCCATCGCGTTGGTTGGGGTCTCGTACGTCAGCCTCGTCGCGACCCGCTACGTCCTGCCCCTCGCAGATCGCCTCGAGTCACAAGCCGCCACTCGAGCCCGCTGATCGCTACGCTCGACGCATGACCCTCCAGATCCAGGTCGGACCCAGCGTTATCACGATCAATCGCGATGATCGCGTGCTGGTCTGCCAACCGGACGCCCGAATTGTCGACGGGTTCGAGGGTGGCTTCTTCGCCCGCGACACGCGGTTCGTTTCCGGCTACGGCCTTCTCATCAACGGGCGCCGACCGGTCCTGCTGAACGCCTCGCCGGTCGAGTCGTTCTCGGCCCGCTTCGAGTTCACGAACGACGGCCTCCTGGACGCCTTGGGGCCGGTGGAACCGCGGACGCTCTCCGTGCGGCTTGACCGGACCATCGAGGGCGGCGTCCACGAGGACTACGACGTCATCAACTACGGCCGCCGCGCCGTTCGGCTGACCATTGAGATCGAGGTCCATTCCGACTTCGCCGACATCTTCGATGTGAAAGAGGGTCACATCGTTCGGCGCGGCACGATGCAGACGCAATGGTTCCGATCGAATGGCGAGCTGCGAGCGACATACGTCAACGCGACGTTTCGACGAGAGCTCGTCGTCAGGGTCGCGAAGGCCGATTCCCGCCCGCAGTTTGCGAACGGCCGGCTCGTGTTCGTAGCGACGATCCCGCCGAAGGGCGTCTGGCATACCTGCCTCCACTGGCTGCCCATCGGGGAGTCGCGGCGACGGCCCTCCGTGCTGGAGTGCAATGCGATCACACAGCGGCCGTCGAGTGGCCCGCGCCGCTTGCCGCGCGTGGCGATCGACACGCCGAACGTCACGGTGCGGCGGGCCTGGGAGCGCGCGGTCCTCGACATGGAGGCGCTCCGTCTCGAGGACCCCTCGTTCGAGCGCGGCGTGTTCGTTCCGGCGGCCGGTGTCCCGTGGTTCGTCACACTCTTCGGGCGAGACTCGCTGGTCGTGTCGATGCAGGGCATCTCCGGGTTTCCGGAGTTCGCGGTCGGCGCCCTTCGGCGCCTGTCGGTCCTCCAGGCAACCGAGGACGATCCCGAGCGCGACATGGAGCCGGGCAAGATCCCCCACGAGATCCGCCACGGCGAGCTGGCCGAGCTCGGGATCCTGCCGTTCCAGCCGTACTACGGGACGCACGATGCCACCAGCCTGTTCGTGATCGTCGTCTCCTATCTCTATCACTGGGTCGGCGACGTGGGCGTTCTCGAGCGATACCTGCCCAACGTCGAGGCTGCCATGAGCTGGATCGATCGCCACGGCGACCGCGATCGAGACGGCTTCCAGGAGTACGCAACCCGCTCGACGCACGGCTACTACAACCAGGGTTGGAAGGATGCCGGCGATGCAATTCCAGCTGCCGACGGTAGTCTGGCTCCCCTGCCGCTCGCCGTCTGTGAGCTCCAGGGCTACGCCTACGACGCGAAGCTTCGGCTCGGCGACATGTACGAGATGCTCGGTCAGCCCGAGGAAGCCGAGCGGCTGCGGAAGCAGGCGCATCGGCTCTTCGACCGGTTCAACGATCGGTTCTGGTGGGAATCGGAGGGCACGTACTACCTTGGGCTGGATGGCAAGAAGCGGCCGATCGAGACGGTCGCCTCGAATGCCGGCCATCTCCTCGGGTCCGGCATCGTCCCCAGCGAGAGGGCCGGCCGCGTTGTGCGCCGGCTGATGGCGGACGACATGTGGTCGGGCTGGGGGATCCGGACGCTCTCCTCGGACCACCCGGCCTACAACCCGTTCAGCTACCACACGGGCTCGGTCTGGCCGCATGACGGCGCGACGATCGCGGGCGGCTTCCGTCGGTATGGCTTCATCGAGGAGGCTTCGCGCGTGACGCGCGGGCTGTTCGACGCGGCGGAGCGCTTCGCCGCGTACCGGCTACCCGAGCTGTTCGCAGGGTTGCCACGCCAGACCGGCAGCTTCCCCGTCCAGTATCTGGGTGCGAACGTTCCGCAGGCGTGGGCCGCCTCGGCCATCTTCCGGCTGATCGCCCTGATGTGCGGGATCCACGTTCGCAGCGACAAGACCGGCTCGCAGATCTATCTCGATCCCGCGCTGCCTGACTGGATCCCGTCGCTCTCGATCCGCGGCTTGCGAGCCGGTCGAGGATCGCTGGACCTCGAGTTCCACGACGGCCAGACCGAAGTGCGATCGAACACCACCCGCTTCGAGGTCGTCCACGGACCGCCGCCCACGCACGAGCCACGACAGACGGGACGGGGCGCGGGCAAGGGTTCGCGGTCCGGCGAGGCGCCTCGATCCGAAGACGCCGCGGCGCCGGGCTAGGACGCCGGCGTCGAGGTCAGTCTGGGTCGGTCCCCGCGTGCGCCGCAGCGAGCTCGTGGCCGAGGCCGAGGTGGGTTCGCTCGACCGGCGTGCCGGAGCCGGCCCGGTCCTCGAGGGCGGCATCGAGCGCATCGGCGAAGATCGTGACGACCCGATCGACGATGTCTTCGCGGCCGTGGGCCTCGCAGAAGAACCACGGCTCGCGGGAATCGGGCTCGGGCATCGCGCCCCGGGCGTGCATGTTCGTCGCCACGGCGTCGTAGAGCTCGTGGTCGGAGGCCGCCCAGTCCCGGTATTCCGTCGGGGCATTCTCGGTGAACATGATTCCGAACATCGAGGGATGGCCGGTGAAGACGTGGGCTAGGCCGCGCCTCGAGATGACCTCCTCGAGCCCGGCCTGGACGGCGCGGCCGGTCGCATGGATGGTCTCCAGGGCGTCGGTGTCGCGGATGATCTTGAGCGTCGCGACCGATGCCGCGGCGGCGACGCGGTTGCCCGCGTACGTGCCGCCATGGCTCACCTTGTCGGGCAGGACGGACATGACCTCGTCGCTGCCGCCGAACGCGGCCGCCGGATAGCCGTTGCCCATCGCCTTGGCGAAGGTCGCGAGATCCGGCGTCACGCCGAAGAACTCGGCCGCGCCGCCCCGCGCGAAGCGGAAGCCGGTCTTGACCTCGTCGAAGATCAGCAGCGAGCCGAACTCCCGTGTCAGCGCGCGCATCTCCTCGTGGAAACCGGCTCGCGGCATGATCGCCTGGGCGTTGCCGAGGACTGGCTCGACGATGATCGCGGCGATGTCGGCGCCGTCGCGCTCGAAGATCCGGCGGAGGACCGCCATCTCGTTGTAGCGCGCCGGGATGACGGTCTTCGTGATCGCCTCCGGGATGCCCCGGCCCCACGCAAGGCCGACCGGGTTGTCCTCGGACCCGAGGTCGCTCATGTCGTTCGGGGTCACCGAGATCAGGGCGTAGTCGTGGACGCCGTGGTACTGGCCCTCGAACTTCACGATCTTCGTCCGGCCCGTGTACGCCCGGGCGATGCGCATCGCGTGCATCGTGGCCTCGGTGCCGGACACGGTCATCCGGGCCTTGCCCACCCAGCCAGTGAGCTCCTTGAGGAGCTCCATCGCCTCGACCTCGTCCTCAGAGGTCAGCGAGAAGCTCACGCCGCGCCGCATCCGCTCGTTCACGTAGTCGTCGACGCGGGCGTCACCGTGGCCGAGGATCACCGGGCCATAGCCCATCCGCAGGTCGACGTACTCGTTGCCGTCGAGATCCCAGACGCGGCCGCCTTCGCCGCGGTCGACGTAGATCGTGTCCTCGCCCCAGGTCCGGAAGTTCGAATCGGTGCCACCGGGCATGGCCTTGAGGGCGCGGCGGTACATCGCCGCCTGGCGTGAGCGGGACAGGCTTGGTTGTTTCGACATGTGGTTGGGCTCCTCGGTGCCGGGGCGCCATCGTGCCACATGGGCGCGATTCGGTCGAGATTCGCAGCGAAAGCCGTTATCGGACGCGAATCACGCTATCAATGGGCAGGAAGAGCCGGGATACGCGCGATCACGCCAGCAGCGCCGGGGTTCAGGCGGGCGTCGCCACCCAATTCGGGAGCTCGCGGGCCAGCGTGGCCAGCGGGAGCGAGCCGTGGCCGAGGAGCTGGTCGTGGAACTCGCGGAGGTCGAAGTCCGAGCCGTCGCGGGCCGAGATCTCGCGCCGCAGCCGCTCGATCTCCCGCTGCCCCACCTTGTAGGTCAGGGCCTGGGCGGGCCAGCAGATGTAGCGGTCCGTCTCGATGACGGCGTCGGTCTCGGTCAGGCCCGCCGACAGGAGCTGGTCGATCGACTGCTGGCGCGTCCAGCGGAGGGCGTGCAGGCCGGCGTCCACGACGAGCCGCGCAGCGCGCCACGCCTGCGCGTCGAGCATGCCAAAGCGCTCCGCCTCATTGCGATAGATGCCCATCTCATCGGCGAGGCGCTCCGAGTAGAGGCCCCAGCCCTCGACATAGGCGCCACCGGCAAAGCGGGAGCCGAACCGGCGGAACAGGTTGAGGTCGGTGTTCTCGCTCTCGAGCGCGATCTGGAAATGATGGCCAGGGGTGGCCTCGTGGTAGGTCGTCGAGGCGAGCTTCGAGTACGTCCGGGACGGCAGGTCGTAGGCGTTGACGTAGTAGGTGCCGGGCCGGGTCGTGTCCGCCGAGGGCGGGAAGTAATACGCGAACGGCGCGTCGCGCTCCTTGAACTCCTCGACGGCGAGCACCCGGCAGGCCGACCGGGGCACCTTGCGGAACATCGAGGGCGCCGCCGCGTTGGCCCGCTCGATGTCCTCCATCGCCCGGCCGACGAGCTCCTCGCGCGTCGTGGGGATGTTCGCGAGATCCGCCGCGATCGCCGCCCGATACGCGGTCGTGTCGTCGCCGAAGCCGGCAGCCCGCGCGATCGCGCGCCGCTCCTGCTCGATCTGCTTGATCTCGGCGAGGCCGCTCTCGTGGACCTCGCGCGGGTCGAGCTGGAGCGTCGTCCAGCGCAGGATCTGGGTCCGGTAGATGGCCTCGCCGTTCGGCGCGGACCAGATGCCCGGCTCGGTACGGGTGGCGGCGAGGTAGTCGCCCTTGAGGGCCTCGAGGAACGCGGCATCGGCCGGATAGACCTCGTCGCGGACGATGTCGCGGACGGCTTCCCGGTCCGCGTCCGAGGCGACCTTGAGAAGGGACGGAATCACCGCCTCGCCGATTGGGATGGCGAGCATCCGCTCGATCTGGGCGATCGTGCGCTCGGCGACGATGCGCGGCGCGGTGAGGCCGCTTGCGAGCGCTTCGCGAAGCAGCTCGGTATTGGCGGCCATGTACGCCGGATAGGCGTGCAGCCGGGCGACGAACTGCTCGAGCCGCTCGGGCGTGTCGGCGGCCTGGAACTGGCACAGCTGCGGGAGCAGCGTCTGGGGCCCGCCCATCTGATCGACGACCTGGAGGGTGTCGATCCGCTGCTCGTCCTCGACGAGGAAGATCTCGGCGATGACCCGGAGCATGTCCCGGGTGATGCGGTCCTCGACCCCGAGCCCGTCGTCGGGGATGGCCTCCGCGGCCTGCTGCATGTCGCGCGCGAACTGCCGGGCATCTTCGCGGCCCCTCGGGCCGGGGTCGGGCAGGCGGTCGTCGTAGCGGGTGTCGCCGTTGACCGTGGCGCTGATCGGGCTGAGCTCGAGGAAGCGCTCCCAGAAGCCGTCTGCGAGCTGGTCGACGGCGGAGCTCTGCTGTGGCAAGGGCGTCCCCCTGTATGTGATCGCCCTAGCCTACCCGTTCGATGGATCCGACCGCTCCGAGCGCTCGACTCGGTCGAAGAGGCCCATCTGCTCGCCGCGGCGATCGATCGCCGGATCCAGCCCGAGGTACGGCTCCAGGGCGCTGATCTCCAGCGGTTCGCGGGCGAGCCACGCCCGAAGGTGCGGCCACAGGATCACGTGCCAGTTGGCCTCCTCGATCGCAGCCCGGAGGACCGGCGACGCCTCGAGCTTGTGGCGTGCGAGCTCCGTCCGCTCGGACGGGATCGCGAAGATCCGGGCGAATCCGTCCTCGCCAGGAATCCGGGCGTGACGCCGAAGGAGGACGTCGCCGAGCATGGCCGTCCACTCCACTTCGAACATCACCGCCGGCCGGCCGCGGAGGTACCAGATGCAGTCGACGCTCTCGATGTCCTCGGCCGGCGCCCGCGACAGCGAGGGCAGGTACGGATCTCGCTCGCGCTCGTCGAGGTAGTCGGCGAGGATCCGATCGCCGATCCGGCGGCCCTGCTCGCGCCGCCCGAGCCAGACGTTCATGCCGAGCCGGTGGCCGCCATTGGCGAGCAGCGCGAGCAGCTCCGTGTGCTCCGCGGTGCGACCGCGAAGGTCTTCGTTCGTGATCAGCCGGTCCGAGGTCGACGCCGGGCTGCGATAGCTGGACAGAGCGGCCCGGACCAGCGCCTCGTCGGGCAGGTCGTGACCCGAGAAGAGCGCCGCGACGCGCTCGAAGAAGGCCGTTTCGGCGATCGGGCCGGCCGTCGACAGGAGGCTGTAGACGGCCCATTCGACGCGGTCGGCAAGCGGGACCGCTGCCGCGTCCCGATCCTCCGGCTCGCCGAGCCACCACCGCCCACTCTCGATCTCGACGACGCGGCGCTGGCCGGATCTCGTCAGCTCGTCGTGAACGAGGGCCAACACGCGTTCGACGGGGTCCGGCGCGGCCACGTGGGCGAGATTCGAGATCCCCCCGACGGATGGCTCACGGAGCCCTCGACGGGCCCGCCCGCTCGAAGACCCCCGGATGCCGCGCATCGGCACCTCACCCGGATCCGCAGCCGCCGAGGGATTGCCGAAGTTCGGCTCCGGGGGCCCCGGCGGCCGGCCGACCGCATCCCCTTCTTCGGAGGCCCCCGCGTCCCCGTTTGGCCGATGCCGCTCCGGCGCCACGAGACGGCGGAGCTGGCCGGACCGATCGAGCCCGACGAGGATCTCGCCGAGCAGCCGCTCGTAGCGCGCAGGCTCGCCGCGAGCGCGGAGGACCTCGACGGCGGTCTCCGTGATCGAACGGGCCGCCTCGAGAGCTGAGAATGGGCGGGCATCGATCCGCTCTGGCGGCGCAAAGAGGCCCGGAGCGGGCACGAGGTCGGGATCGCCGCGCCCGCCGGGATCGGGCTCCAGCAGGACGTTGCTGCGCGTCCGCGGCCCCGGCGGCAGGGTCCCACCCGGCGGCACGAGCTCGACGATCCCGCCGACCTCCTCGTCCGGCTCGGAGAGCCGGGCTTCGATGAGCCGGTAGCCGGCGCCGACGCCACCGAGCGCCGCGGCGACGAGCGCCTCGGGACCGCCGCTCTCGAGCAGGAGCACCACGCGGGCATCCCGGGCGAGGTGTGGCGCGACCGCGTCGAGGGAGCGACGGAGGGCCGTCGCCTGCCAGGACCACGGGGCGCGGATCGCCGGTCCGAGGAGCGGCTCCAGCGGCAGGAGCGATGCGGCCTCCCGGCCGAGCGTCCAGCACGTCCCGTGGTACGCCGCCCCGAGGCGCTCCTGGCTGAATCGCGCCGGCGGCTGGCCGAGAACGAGCCGGATCCGGGGCCGCAACGGGGCCCGACCGCCGGGCTCCCGAAGCGGCTCTCGCGCCTCCGCGGCGAGATTCCCGAGAGCGCCCGGGGTCATGACCCGGATCACCGCCGTCGCCGGGCCCTCGACGAGGCTCCGCAGGTCGGTCCCGAGACGCGCCTCGAGCGGGCCGGTCGAGGCGCTCTCGAGGCGCTGGACGAACGAGCGGACCGTCCGGTAGCCCTCCTCGAACGCGAGCCACGGGTTGCGCTCGCGCCACGGGTCCGGGATCGGCGTACGGATCGTGCCCGTGGCGATCCGGAGCGTCGGCATCCGCCCCTGCCCGCCACCGAGGCGGCTCGCCGGCAGGATCGCGTGCAGGAAGGCCAGCCGGAGCGCGGACTCGACCGGGGCGGCCCGGAGATCGCCCTCGATCCGGTCGAGGATCGCCGCCAGGCCGACGAGCTGCCGGTCCGTGTGGAGGTCGAGGATCGCCCGAACCAGCGAATCGCCGCCGTCCGGCACCGGGAAGCGATCGCGGAGCCGGCGCCGGACCGCGGCCGCGCCGACATCTCGCCGCGCGCGCCGCTCGTCGGCGTCGTCGGGAGCGGCGGTCCGGTGCTCCGAGCCGCCCTGTTGATCACGGCAGATCGTGCAGCGGTACTGCTTCTTCGTCAGCGTCGGGCGAGCGGGCGGCTCGGCCTCGGCTCCCTCGCCCGCAGACCAGCTGAACTCGTCGACGGTCACGTTCCGGCCACAGGTCGCGCACTTCGTCGCGAACAGCTCGCCGATCGAGAGCTTGAGGCTCGATTCGCCACGCGGCGAGGCCGAGAGCGCCGAGAACGCGGCGTCGAGGTGACGCAGGTCCGGCGGCCGGAGGACGAGCTCGGCCAGCAGGCGCGTGAGCGGGCTGACCTCCAGGGTGAAGGCCCGGCGCTGGCGCTCGACGGCGGCGCGAGCGACCCAACCGCCCCGGCCGTGGAGGTCGGCGACGATGTCGCCGGCCGCGGAGTTCGCCTCGAGACGGGCCAGGACGAGATCCGGCGGTGGGGGCGGTGCGAGGCGCTCGAACGCGGGCATCGTGAACCCGGGCTCGGCCCGCGAGAGCAGCAGTCGGCCGACCATGGGCGCGATTGTCGCAGACGTTTCGGCCCCTATGCCCCTCGAGCCGGTCGGAGGGCCCGCGGGTTACGGCTCGTCGAGCTCGTCCGGCTCCTCGACGAAGGCCTCATCGGTGGTGTCCTCGGGCGGGATGACCCGGTCGGGGTCCGAGATCTCCTCGTCCTCGACGTCGTCCTCGAGATCCTCCTCGAGGTCCTCCTCCTCGCGGAGCAGGGTGCCCTTCGTGTACGGCCGCAGGTCCGTCGACTTCGCCGCGGTCGGGAAGCTGACCTTGCCGTAGTTGCGCGGGTCCTGGTAGATCTCGCGAATGATGATCCGGACGTCGACGGCGCCCAGCGACGTCACCCCGGCGAGGTATTTGTTGCCGTCGGCGATGAGCTTCAGGAGCCGGGCCGCCACGCGCGGCTCAACGACACCGATCTGCATCCCGTTGCTCATCGCGATGAGCCGGTTGTTCTCGGGGGTGAGTTCGACGGTGTCGCCGGGGTTCACCTGCGCGAGCTTGCGCGGATCCGGGAGGTCGACGAGGTGGGCGAAGCCGGTCTTGCCGGTCTCCTCGACGAAGATGCGGACCGGGGCTCGGCTGCCCTCGACCGCGGGAACGGTCTTCTCGCCGGCCGCGACGATCAGCGTCCGCAGGCGATCGATGTTGCGCTCGGCGATCCGGTTCGTCGGGTCGAGCGCGAGCGCGGCCTGATAGTGCTCCCGGGCGGTGCCGAGCTCGCCCTGCTCCCAGAGCGCCTTGGCGAGCCGGTTCTCGGCGTCCGCCTCCGGGCCCATCTCGAGCAGGCGGCTGTTGGTCTCGGCGGCGTCGGCCCACTTGCCGGCGGCGGCCTGCGCGATCGCCTGCTCGGCGAGCTGGCGCTTCAGGCGCGTCGCGGCGGCGGGGCTCGATGTGGCGTCGATGTCGGGGAAGGTCACGGTCAGTTGAATCCTTTCGGTGGGGGCAAGGGTTTGTAGCACCGACCCGGAGGCCAGTCAAACCCGAGGCCCGCTGCGGGCCACGTGAATCTTACGCCCGCAGGCCGAGGCTCCAGCCCACGACGACCAGCCCGAGCACGACGAGCAGGGCCGTCTCGAGCCGGCGGCGCGGATCCCGCCTTCGAGCCGGGGCTCCGCCGTGGATCGCGTCCCAGAGGAACAGGACGAGTACGAGGAGCGCCGGGCCGAGCAGGCTCGGGATCTCGATCGTCCGAAAGGCCGCCGCGCCGATGGCCACGACCGCAGCAGCCGTCGATGCCGCCCACCCGACATCGCGAAGGTTCGACGTTCGGAGCGCCGAGATCCGGTACCCAAGCAGGAAGGCGATCAGGCCATCCGCAATCGCGAGGACCGCCAGATCGGCGATCGAGGCAGGCGACGCGGTGGCGCCAGGCGTGCTGGGCAGCCCGGAGGGAACGAGGATCGCGATTCCGATGAACGTCCCGAACGCCGCGACCAGGGCCTGGATGAGCACGGCGGCCCGGTCGGCGCTCGACGGCGGCGTCGCGGATCCGGCGAGCCGGAGCTCCGTGCTGAGCGTGCGCCCGAGGAACCAGGCCACGGCGGCGAGCGCCGGGATGAGGAGGAGGCCCACGGGAACGGCGCGGAGCACACCCATCCCGGCGACCGCCGCGACCGCCGGCAGGAGGACCGATTCGATCGGCACGCCGGCGGTCTGGGCCGCGGGGTCGATGTCGCCGAGAATCTGGAGCCCTGCGAGCCCCATCGCCCCGAGCAGCAGCGCCGCCATGACCCACGGCAGCTCGCCGTCCACGAAGCGGGACAGGCCGATGACGATCGTCGCGGCGAGGACGAGGTCGCGGCCATCGGACGAGGTCCTCATCCGGCCGATCGTACGCGGAGCCACGCGAGGAGATCGGCCCGCGACCGGGTGTTGATGACGAACGCCGGCTCGACCCACGCCCGGCGGGCCTGCGAGATGCCCCACTCGAGGTGGTCGAACTCGGCCGGCTTGTGGGCGTCCGAGTCGATCGAGATCAGGCAGCCGACGCCGATCGCGTGGCGGGCCCGATCGGCCGACAGGTCGAGGCGATGCGGCGAGCCGTTCATCTCGAGAACCGTCCCGGTCCGCGCCGCCTCGGCGTAGACGGTCTCCCAGTCGAGATCGAGGTCGTCGCGGGTGTCGATCATGCGACCCGCGGGATGGGCGATCACATCGACGTGCGGGCTCCGGATCGCCGTCAGGACCCGCGCCGTGAGCTCGGCCCGCGACTGGCGGCGGCCGACGTGCAGCGAGGCGACGACGAGGTCGAAGGTCGCGAGGAGCTCGTCGTCGTAGTCGAGCCGGCCGTCGGCCCGGATCTCGAGCTCGCAGCCGTGGAGCAGCCGGAAGCCCTCGGGCGAGGTCTCGGGAGGGGCGGTTCCGGAATCCTCCTCGCGGGCGAAGCGCTCGTTGAGGGCACGGATGAGCTGCCGCTCGAACGCGACTCGCTCGGGCGTCAGGCCGCGGGCGATCGCGAGCGACACCGAGTGGTCGGTCATGACCTGGTACGCATGGCCGCGGCGGCGGGCCGTTTCGGCCATGACCTCGACCGAGGTCGTCCCATCGGACCAATCCGAATGCGAATGGAGGTCGCCGCGCAAGTCGCCGATCGTGATGAGATTCGGCAGCTTGCCGGCCAGCGCGGCCTCGATCTCGCCGCGGTCCTCGCGCAGCTCCGGGTCGATGAACGGCAGGCCGAGGAACGCGTACGCCGCTTCCTCCGAGGCGAAGGTCCGGAGCTCCGCCAGATCGCCGGTCAGCGGCTCGCCGTGCTCGCCGATCTTCAGGAACCCGTACTCCGACAGGCTCCAGCCGCGATCTCGGGCCATCGCCCGCAGCCGGACGTTGTGCTCCTTCGAGCCGGTGAAATGGATGAGATACGTGCCGGTCTCGTCCGGCGGCATGAGCATCAGGTCGACCTGCGGGCCCCGCCCGCCGAGCGTGACGGCAGCCTTATGGCCGCCGCGGTTGATGACCGAGGCCACCGACGGGAGGGCCGTGAATGTCGCCACGACCCGTTCGGCGTCGTCGGACTCAGCGAGCAGGTCGAGGTCGCCGATCGTCTCCTTCCGGCGCCGATAGGAACCGGCCGGCACGATCCGATGGACGCCGAGGACGTCCAGCAGCTGTCCGGACAGCTCATCGATGATCGCGCGGGCCTCGTGGAGCAGCAGGCGCCCTTCGCGCTGCTCGAGGCCGGCGATCCCGGCGAGGATCAGCTCCTCGGTCCTGGCGGAAAGGCCGCGGAGATCGCGAAGCCGATGCGCCTCGGCCGAGAGGCGGAGCTCCTCGAGGGTCGAGATCCCGAGCTGCGTGTAGATGAGGCGGACCGTCTTCGGGCCGAGACCGGGCAGGCGGAGGAGCTCGAGCAGCGTCGTCGGGAACTCGGCGAGCAGCTTCTGGTGATAGACGACGCTCCCGGTCGTCGCGGCCTCGGCGAGCTTGTCGGAGATCGCCTTGCCCACACCGGGGATCTCGGGCGGGTGGCCCTCGCGGTAGGCCCGGGCGACGTCCAGCGGCTGCCGCCCGATCGCATCCGCCGCTCGGTGGTAGGCCACGGTCTTGAACACGAGCTCGCCCTTGACCTCGAGCAGGTCGCCGATCTCGTGAAAGATCTGGGCGAGCTCTCCATTCGTAAGGAGCGGCGCGTCGGCCGCCTCCGGGACGTCGCTCGGGGTGGGCGTATCGATTTCCTCGTCCGGAACCACGACACGATGGTATCGATCGCTCGCCTCCGCCCGACCGGACCGGTTTCTCAGATCGACTCCCGAGGACGGTTAGAGGGAGGTGCACCCTCGCCGACGCGGTTAGGCGATCGACAGGACGATGGGCTCACGTTCAATCGAGGCAGGACGGCACCGGGTTCGACCCGATCCCGACCGAGTTGATGATCTAACCGACCTGGTGCGTCGATCTGAGAATGGGTCGAGATAACAGCGGCCTCTACGCGGCGACGACCCGGTCCCGGCCGGTGCGCTTGGCTCGCAGGAGCGCCTGGTCCGCGCGCCCGACCAGGTCTGGCATCGGCTCCTCGGGCCCGAGCGCATTGGCGACGCCCACGGAGACCGAAACCGACGGGACGTGCAGGGCTGACAGGTCCAGGGCGTGGACAGACTCGCGAACCCGCTCCCCGACCTCGAGCGCGACCTCCGGGCCGGGGTTTCGCAGGAGCACCGCGAACTCCTCGCCGCCGACGCGCGCGGGAACGTCGTGATCACGGACTGACGCCACGATCGCGCCGGCCACGGCCTTCAGGACCTCATCGCCCACGGGGTGGCCGTACGTGTCGTTGAGGACCTTGAACTTGTCGATGTCGATCATGAGCACGGCGACCGCGTCGCCCGATCGGCGCCGCCGAGCCAGGAGGCTGCAGAACTCGTCGAAATAGCGGCGGTTCGGCAGGCCCGTCAGCGGATCTGTCGCGGCGAGCGCCTCGGCCTCGCGGTGCGAATCGGCGCGAGCCAGGGCGTTGGCGGTCTCCGAAGCGCCTCCGCGCAGCAGCCGCCGCTCCGCGTCCGACCACGGCTCACGATCACGGCGCGACAGCACGATCGCACCGATCAGCCCTTGATCGGTCCGAAGCGGCGCGGCGAGGGTCTGGGCCAGCCCGAACAACGATCGGACGCGATCGGCAACTCGCTCGGCGACCGCGGCATCATGGCCACTGCCGAGGGTCTCGACGGCCGGGGCGAGGGAGCGGCGACGGACCCGGCCCGGCGCGGGTACGCCGAGATCGCGAAGCAGCGCCCAGCCCTCCGAGAGCGCTCGACCGGCAACGCGCCGAGCCGTTGACCAACGCGTCCCGACTCTCGATTGACCCGGGTAGGCAGATGCCGCGGAAGGCAGGCCCGATCGGGGCGCAGGGCGTGGTGGCTCGGCGAACAGGCCCGAATCGGCAAATGGCCCAGGGATCGCGTCCCGGCCCGGCGCCGGCGCGCGGCGCACGAGCGGCCTCGAATCCAGGGCAACGGCCCCTGCGCCGGCGCCGACGGCGCCAACGAGCGCCGGCTCAAGGGTCAGCTCGACGCCCGGTTCGACCCTCGCCTCGCCCTCCGACTCGGGCGCGTTGCCATTCCCCCTGCGGCGGTCGCCGGCCGCCTCCATCCCCGGCCCGACGGGAACGCGCGACGTCGCGCGCACCTCCACGGGACCGTCGAGGTCCACGATCGGCAGGACCGACGTTGTCGCGGGGACCCCGGCACGGCGGGTCACGAGCGTCGCCTCGAGGGCGGTGCCGTCCTGTCGTCGCCGCACGACGACGACGTGATCGGCCCCCGTCGCGTCGACCAGGTCATCCATGATCGCGGCGACGACCGCATCGGCAGAGACCGAGCGGGAGAGGCCACGAAGGATCCGGGCGAAGCTCTCAGCCTCTCCGCGACCCCGCGCCTCGAGGCCAGCCACGGCATTGCGATGGCCGATGGCGGCGACCGCGGCGATCGCGACGATCACCACTGGAATCAGGTCGACGGCGTCTCGCGAGGTGAGGAAGCGCACGACCGTGATCGCGCCGAGGATGAGGAAGGCCCCCGAGAGGAGCCACCACGTTCGGCGGATGGATGGATCCTCGGGGCCCTGGCGGCGTGGTCGAGCTGGGGGGCCGAAACGCACGATCAATCGAAAGGATGCGCCGCGTTCGATGCCCCCGTCCACCCGGTACTTCCGTACCATTGGGCGGCGACGCGGACGCGGACGCGTCGACCGGCGCCATCGGCGCGCACGGAGGACCTCTCATGCTCTACCTGAGCCAGGCCATCGGTCGCCCCGTGCTCGACGGCAACGGCGAACCCATCGGCAAGGTCGCCGACCTGCTCGTGGCAGTCGGCGATCGCTACCCACCCGTGACCGGGCTCGTCGTCGAGACCGATCGGCGGAAGATCTTCCTGCCGTGGACGTCCGTGGCTTCGTTCGACGTGGCCGGTGCCCGCCTCGCCACGAGCTCGATAGACATCGCGAAGTTCCAGCAGCGCCCGAACGAGATCCGGCTCAAGGAAGACCTCATGGATAAGCAGATCGTCGACATCGACGGTCGCAAGGTCGTCCGGGTCAACGACCTCCGCCTCGACGAGATCGAGGGCCAGCTCCACGTCGTCGCGGTCGACGTGGGCGCGTCCGGCCTGCTCCGCCGCCTCGGAATCGAGGGGCCGTACCGCGTTCTTGCGCGCAATCTGGGGATGCCCGTCCCGGAGCGCTACATCGACTGGGAGGACGTCGACCCGGTCGAGACGTCGATCGCCTCGATCAAGCTCCGCGTCCCCCACCAGGGCCTGGCCGAGCTCCACCCGGCCGACCTCGCGACGATCATCGACCAGCTCGCCCCGAAGGACCGCGCCGGCGTCCTCGCCTCGCTCGACGACGAAGCGGCCGCCGACGTCTTCGAGGAGATGGAGCCCGAGACGCAGGTCGAGGTGCTCGAGGACCTTGAGCCGGCTCGCGCCGCCGACATCCTCGAGGAGATGTCGCCCGACGATGCGGCCGACCTCGTCGCAGATCTCTCGGACGAATCGCGCCAGGAGATCCTGGCCCTGATGGAGAAGGACGAGGCCGAGGAGCTCGGCGAGCTGCTCGCCTACCCCGAAGACACGGCCGGCGGGATGATGACGACCGAATTCGTGACCGTTCATGCCTCGCTGACGTGCGCTCAGGCCATCGACCGGCTCCGGGAGATGGAGCCCGACGCCGAGACGATCTACTACGTCTACGTCACGGACGACGAGGAGCGCTTGGTGGGCGTCCTCTCGCTGCGGGACCTGATCGTCTCGCCGCCGTCGACGCCCGTTTCCGAGGTCATGATCCCCGAGCCGGTCACGGTCGGCGTCCTCGCGAGCCAGAACGAGGTCGCCGAGGTCGTCGCCCACTACAACCTGCTCGCGGTCCCGGTCGTCGACGAGGCCGGCCACCTCGAGGGCATCGTCACGGTCGACGATGCGATGGACGCGATCCTCCCGGAAGCCTGGCGGAAGCGACTGCCCCGACTCGCCGAGCGGCACTAGCCCATGTCGTGGCGGACCGCGCTCGACGAGCGGCTGCCTCGGCCGCGGGTGACGCTCCGGATCCGCCGCTGGCTCCGGCTCCGCGGCCGGTTCCGCGGCCGCCGCGGGCTCCTCGCGTTCCTCGCGGTCATGGGCCCGGGGCTCATCGCCGGGATCGCCGGCAATGATGCCGGCGGGATCACGACCTACAGCGTTCTCGGGGCCGAGACCGGCCTCCGGCTCCTCTGGCTCTTCCCGATCACGATCGTGATCCTCGCGATCGTCCAGGAAATGGCGGCTCGGCTCGGCGTGGTCACGGGCCAGGGCCTGTCAGACCTGATCCGGGACCGGTTCGGGGTCCGCTGGACGGTCTTCGCGATGTTCGTCCTGCTCGTCGCGAACGTGGCGAACACGGTCGCCGAGTTCTCCGGCGCCTCCGCCGCGACCGAGATCTTCGGCGTCTCGCGCTACCTCACGGTCCCGATCGTTGCGATCGCGATCTGGGCCCTCGTGCTCTTCGCCCCGAACTACAAGACCGTCGAGCGGGTTTTCCTCGCGACCGCGTTCGTGTTCGTCGGCTACATCATCTCGGCGCTGCTCGCGCACCCCGACTGGGGGGCGGTCGGGAAGGCGCTCGTGACCCCGAACCTCGACGTGTCGCCATCGGTCGTGCTTCTGATGGTCGCCCTCGTCGGCACGACGGTCACGCCGTACATGCAGTTCTATCTCCAGAGCGCGGTCGCCGAGAAAGGCATCGACGAGGAGGAGCTGCGCCTCGAGCAGGCCGACGCGATCGGCGGCGCGA
>DAINSJ010000014.1:7576-17474 GCA_036741375.1 Candidatus Limnocylindrales bacterium | reverse complement strand
GGGCCGGTGGGGAGCAGACACAACTTGACAACGCATGTTTGGCGACCCAGTGGTGTGACGCGCAGGCCACGACCCTACTTTCTGTGCTTCCGAAATCGGATGCTGCCGGTCGGGCCTACTCCGCCGCCATGGCCGATGTGCTCGAGCACGGTTCACTCCCCGTCCCCAAGCACCTGCGCGCCGCC
The DNA here is from genome assembly GCA_036741375.1 of Candidatus Limnocylindrales bacterium. Classification (GTDB taxonomy): domain Bacteria; phylum Chloroflexota; class Limnocylindria; order Limnocylindrales; family CSP1-4; genus UBA5189. The sequence continues at coordinate 17,289 of DAINSJ010000014.1, read as the reverse complement.
ACCGGCCGACAGAAGCGCGACACGGGCGACGGGAGTGGCTACCGCAACCCCCACGAGTTCGAGGGCGACGATCTCGCCCAGCAATACCTGCCCGACAAACTCCATGAGCTGGGGCGCCGCTACTACTTCCCCTCCGACCAGGGGCAGGAAGCCGGCCTCGCCGCCCGCATGGCGGCCCGACTCGAAGCCCGGCAGGAAAAGGCCAGACGCAAGTCGGCTCGAACTGGCCCGGCGGCCATGTCGGGCATGGGCGACGGGATGAAGGCCAGCGCCGAGGCTCGGCGCGCACTCGCCCAAACACAGCGGCGCGATGCCGAAGATTGACAGGCCGCGAGCGCGGTGATTCTGATGCCCGTCACCCGCGACGACCACCCAGGTGAAGCTCGAGTTCGTGGTCGCGGCAGACGGTCCGAACGACGCCCCTCGGCCGAAGAGCGACTTTCGCAGAGATCTGGCCGCAAGCGACGGGCCGAGGCGCAGCGGCAGGAGGGGCAGGATTAGACCCGGCTCGCTTTCTCGTCGGCGGCGACGACCAGGGGAGTTATGGTGGCTGTGAGGCAGATTGGTGCCGTTCGGGTCTGTTCGTGTGCAGGTTCTGGCCGCCAGCGAAACGACCGATCACAATTCGGCAGAGGCTCCCATCGCCCCGTGGTCGCTGGCGGCCGGTCCGGAGTTGGCGGGCCGCCCCTTGCGACCGGTCAGCAAGCTCCAAGAACCAACGCCACCATCGCGGCACGTCTCCGGATCAGCGACAAAACCGTTCGCAATCACGTCTCAAATATCTTCGCCAAGCTTGCCGTCGCCGACCTAGCCCACGCCATCGTCCGCGCCCGCGAGGCCGGTTTGGGCACCTCAGGGCGTTGTCACGACGGTTGATGGGTCTCGGGCCTTGCTCACCGGCCGCCCGCAACCTCACGGCGACAAAGGCTGCGGACCAAAGCCAGGACGCCGAGCAGGACATGAATTCCTTCCGATGACAGGAGCTCATGAGGACGAGCTCGGGTCTGCGGTAGGCTCCATCGGTGAACGCGCCGTTCATTGGCCGACGGGAGGAGCTCGATCGGCTGGCTGAGCTCGAACGGCGCGCTCAAGGAGCACGGCTGCCGGCAGTTGGCCTCATCGCTGGCGAGCCCGGTGCGGGCAAGAGTCGCCTCCTCGCCCAACTTCTCAATCAGTCCAAGCTGCGACAGGCCCGCCTCGTCGGCTTCGAGCCCCTCCAGTCGGTGCCCCTGGCGGCCGCGGCGCCAATCCTCCGCAGCCTGGCAACGCTTCCCGGATCCGGGCTCGACGTCGATCGACTCGTTTTCGGGGAAGCTGTACGGGAGTCACGAGATCCACTCCGGATCTTCGAGGCAGCGCATCGAGCGCTCGCCTCGTCCGGCCCGCTGCTGCTCGCCATAGACGACCTGCAGTGGGTCGATGACCTGTCGCTCGGACTCGTCCATTACCTGCTCCAGGCGGCTGCCGCAGGCGCGAACCCGCTCATCGTCGTCGCTGCCACGCGACCCTCTCCCATCGCCGCCACCTTCGCCGCGGGCCTCGATTCGATCGTTCCAGCCGGCCGACGCGCTCACATCGACCTTGGCCCGCTCGCCCTCGAAGAGGGGCTGTCATTGGTTCACGCCCTCGACGCGAACCTCGGCGATGCCGAAGCGGCGGATCTGTGGCGCCGGGCGCGCGGGTCGCCGTTCTGGCTGCAATCACTGGTCCTCGGAGACCAGAGCGCGGATCCGTCAGCACTGATCCAGGATCGGTTCCGCGTCGTGAGCGCTGACGCCGCGCCGATTCTCACGGCCCTCGCGGTCGGTGGGCGTCCGCTGCGGGCCGAAGATCTGGGCTGGGTCCTCGAATGGCAGTCGGAACGCGTCCGTCACGCGGCTCGCGAGCTCATCACCAGCGGAATGGTGGTCGAGGCGGCCGGAATGCTCCGGACGGCGCACGATCTCATCCGGGAGGCAGCGCAGCGGGGCATCCCGTCAGTAACGGGGAAGCGCCTTCACGCTCGATTTGCCGCCCTGCTCGAGCGCGACGCTGGCAGCGATGTCCGGCTCCTGCGCGAGGCCCTCGAGCACCGCACGGCCGCCGGGATGGCCGCCGCAGACCTCGCCCTGCGGATGGTCACCTCGCCGCAGCGCCGGTTGCTCGGCAACGACGGGTTCCGGCTCCTGGCTTCGATCGCCGACGGAATGGAGGCCGGCTCCGCCGAGCAGATCGCCCTCGACATGGCTCTGGGTGAACTGGGGAGCGTCCTCGGCGAGCAGAAGCTGGCGATGGAGCGGTGGAGCCGCGTCAGCGAGTTCGGGACCGATGTGCGACAGCGCCAGCGAGCCGAGCTCGAGGCTTCCCGGGCCGCCTACCTGGCTCGGCAGCGAGCCGAGGCGCATCTGCACCTCGACCGCGCTCGGGAGCTTGGGTTTGTCGCGCCTGAAACCGCCGTCCGTCTCGATACGCTCGAAGCGGACATCGAACTTTGGCTGGATCACGACACGCCGGCCGGCACGCGGGCGGCCAAGCGGGCCGTCGCCGCGGCCGAGGAGATGGCCACGGCTGCCGGGGGCCGTGTACGGCTGTCGACAGGACAGCGCGCCGCCTATCTGGCCGCCCTTCATACGGCGACCGACGCGGCGATGCAGGAAGATCGGGGCGACGAGGTCATCCGGCTGAGCGAGGACGCCCTCCACCTTGCCCGGAAACTCGATGAGGAGCCGCGGGTTGGTGCTCTCCTGCGGATCGGCTTCGCGCTCCTGCCGTTCGGCCGGCTGAGCGAGGCAGAAGCCGGTCTCCGGGAGGCCTGGGAATCATCGAGCAGGCTCGTCATGCCCACGGCGATGGTCGAAGCAGGTAACGGCCTCGCGCGAGTGCTGCCCATGCTCGGCCGCTTCGACGAAGCTCGAGCCATTGCACTCGATACTCGCCGGCTCGCGGGCCGACTTGGGGACGCTCCCCGTCGGTGGGGCGACGCCTCGCCATGGCTCCACGCCGTCGAGCTCTCGGTGGACGACCCCGTCGTTGCGATCCGGGCGCTTCGACACGATGCCGAAATCGAGACCGATCCTCACTTCCGCCTGAGGATCCACCAGAACATCGCCGCGTGGCAGGCGAGATCCGGCGGTGCCCGCCTGGGGCGGGACGTCGAGGCTGAGCTCGCGGCCGCGCGTGCCGATTCCGGGCTAGCGGCATGTCCGCGCTGTGCGTCCGAGCTGGCCGTGACCTCGGCCGAGCTACTGGCCCGAATCGGTCGCGCCGAGGACGCGCGGCAGGAGATGGACGCCTGGCGCGCTGACTCGGTCGATGCCAGCTATCCGATGCGAGAGGTACGTCGGATCCGCACGGAGGCGGCGATCGCAGCAGCAGCCGGGAATGTCAAGACGGCGGCGGCGATCCTTGAAGCGTTCGGCGAGGAGCTGCAGGGCGATCGACTGCTCGAGGAACTCCTGTGGGCGCGGCTTGACCTCGGGCGGGTCCTGGCCCGGGTCGACCGCGTCGCATCGGTACGCGCCTTCACCGACGCAGCCACGCTGGCCGAGGAGCTCGGCGCGAAGAGTCAGCAGCGCCTCGCCACCCAGGAGCTCCGGCGGCTGGGAGTTCGCGCGTGGCGCCGCGGCCCGGGAGTCCATGCATCGGGCACGGCCGGCCTGACCCCGAGGGAAGAGGAAGTCGCCCGACTCGCCGCCGACGGCACCAGCAACCGGGAGATCGCGATTTCGCTCGCGATCTCCCCTCGGACCGTCGAGCGTCACATCGCGAATGTCCTGGCCAAGCTCGGGCTACGGAACCGCACCGAGCTGGCATCGGTCGTTCATTCCGCGGCCCTGGTAGGTCGTTCCACCGATGATCGGAAGGTCGTCCGCTCCTAGTCTCGGGGTTGATCGACCGTCCAGGTCGAGGTCACGATCCACTGGGAGCGTCGGCCCTAATGGCCATGGTCATGCTCGTCGCCGACATCGGGGCCGGGGAGCCCGCCTTGGGGCCCGACGCCGCCGAGCGGCTCGGGAGCCTCGGAATCACCCGCATTGCGCTCCTGCGGGACCTGTCCTCGACCGCGGTCGTCCTTGAAGGCTGGGCCTTCGACCCGGCTCGCACCGATGAGGCCATCCGGGCCCTGTTCCCGGCCGGCGGCGCCAGTCTCCGGACATTCCACGACGTCGAACACGTGGGCGTGTCCACGCCAAGGTGAGTGCGTTCGTCGAGAACGAACGATTGAAGGAGAAAGCGATGGAACACGTGATAAGACGGTTTCGACTCTTCGTGGTCGCTGGGCTGGTCGCCTTGAGTCTTAGCGCGTTTGCCGGCACGGCGGCTGCGGCACAGGGTCCCGCGTTCACCGGGGCCTGCAACATGGTGTCGTCATTCGGCGTCGGGGTAAACGGCACGGCGGGCATGGGCAATGCGATGCACATGTTCGGTGGGCACGACAACGTGAACGGCGACACCGGAATGTGGCTCGCAGTCGAGCAGTCGGGCAATCAGCCGTTCACGTGTAATCCGGCGTAAAAGGAGGACATTCGATGGTCAGGCTTGCCCGTCCGGCCAGCCTTCGGATCGTTCGTCGACTGGGCCCCTCTCCACGCGGGGAGGGGCTCATCTCGAGGGGCCAGCGAAGGCCGGACTCGGGCGGCGACGCATGAGGCGCAGTGGCGGCGTGAGCACACCAGTGGCGGCGTGAGCACAACCCGTGGCGGCTGGGCGTGAAAGCGGTCTACCTGCCGAACAATCGGGCGTTCCTTCGCTACATCGAGGTCCCCGGCGAGGATCCGCCCTTGCTCTGGCTGCACGGTTGGCAATGTTCCTCGACCGGAGAGCTGATGGCGGCCGCCCTTCAGGCGCCGCTGCGAGGGCGCCGGTCGCTCTTGATCGACTTCCTCGGCCATGGCTATAGCGACAGACCGCTCGACTTCGCCTACACGCGCGAGGCTCACGCTCGAACGATCGTCGCCCTCGTCGACGCTCTTGGTTTGAGCGAGTGCGGTCTCGTGGGTCACAGCATGGGCGGCGCGGTCGCCGTCCACGTCGCGGCGGCCCGCCCCACCATCGTGTCGCTGCTCATCGTGGCGGAACCCGCGATCGACGCCGGAGGCGAAGACCCTCTCGGTGGTCAGACCGAGGATCAGTTCGTCGAGCGCGGCTTCAACGAACTGCTCGAGGCCCAGTCGAAGGAAGCCGAGGCACAGCCGGACGGTCTGCGAGCCGCCCATCTCGGGATCACTCGGCTGGTCGAGCCCCGCGCTGTCCATCGGGAGGCCGTGTCTCTCGAACGCGGGACCGACCCATCCATTCGCTCGCTCTTGCGCACACTTCAGATGCCGCGCTGGTATCTCCAGGGCGAACTGAGCGATCCAGAGCCCGACCTGCAACGTGACCTGGAAGCGATGGGCGTCGGGTGGAGGGTTGTCCCCAAGACCGGACACGTGATGGGGTTACAGAACCCGGAGGGGTTGGCACGGTCGATTGCCGAGGTGCTGCGGGCGTCCTGGCAGAGATGACGCCCGGCCTCCACGACGCCGAGCTCAGTAGGCGTGATGTCATGTGAGCGGGTCCCCCGCCGTGCTGGAACGACCGGTCGTCGCGCTCGAAGCCCTGCGGAAGCAGCTTCCCCACGTGCCCGATCAAGATCAAGCCGCGGTAGACCGTGGTCTTCCGCGTATAAGGACGGTGTAGGCCTAGCTCGCCTCGAATTCCACGTTAAGCGCAACGCTCCTCTTGAGCGTATCGCCCACTGGTGATGCCTCTTCGCAGGCTCGATGCAGTTCCGCGAGCTGCCCGCTGGTCGCACCGTTCGTCTTCAAGTGAACGGTGTATTCGACTCGGTCGTAGCCGGGTCCACTTGGAGCCTCGAGGCCGAGGTACCGCTGGACGTTGAAGTGACCTCGGGCTTCCACGGTGAGGCTCTGGATCTCGACTCCCAGGAGTGCGGCTCGGTTGGCAATGAGGTCGACATCGCAGGCGGCCAACGCCATGAGGAGCATCCTCATCGCGCTCGGTTCGCCGTCACCACCCATGAACACCGAGGCTCCCCCGGACGTCGAGATGACTTCTGCCCGCTCGGACCCGACCCAGCGGGCTACGACGACCGGGTCACGATCCGCCTTGGTTGGGTCCTGCGCCACGGTCTCCACGTAGTCGCGTAGCTCTGCGACATCGATCCCGTTCAACTGAACCATGTTCCGCAGCTCCTTTCGGGAGTTTGCTCAGGCGAACGCCACCGTGCGCGCGCCGTTGACGATCTCCTCAACAACCCGAGCGGCACCGACGATCGTGGCACCGTCGGCGAGCTGGTCCTCGCCGATGCCGCGCGGCTTGGTGCACGCTCCGCACAGCCAGACCTGGCCGCCATTGGCCACGAACTCGCGGTAGAGATCGGCTAACGCCGGGAGCCCGTCTGCCGCGATGCCGGTCGTTCCTCCATCGGTGCCGAGCCAGACCGCCTCGATCGTGCACAGCACCACCGCGTCCTGGCCTGCCGTCGCCGCGATGTTGGCCGCGACGAACGGCAGCGTGGCCCGCTCCGCGTCTTCCTTGCCGTACGTGCAGTTGAAGATCAGCTTGTCACTCATCGTCCTCGCTCCACTGTCATCTCAAGATGTCCGTCGTGATAGGTCTCGACCGAGACCACGCGGTTGCCGAGGAGCCTTGCCAGCGACGGCAGGTCCTCCCGCGCGGCCGGGTCGCGGGCGACGACGACGAGGGAGTCGCCCACCGGGATCTGCTGGAGTTGGGCACGGAAGGCACCCGCGAGACCGTCCGCGCAGCCGAGGGTTCCGGCGTCGTACCGATGGATGCCGGTCGGCAGCGGACCCGCCAGCGGGCGAAAGCCCGAGCACAGCAGGTCGATCCACTCGATCAGCTCGGTCCCGAGGTCGCAGAAGAGATGCTGCTCGACTCGGCGCGGGCCGTCCCCCTCGTCGAGGTCGATCCGATAGGTCACGAGCCATCGATCGGCGACCGACTCGATCCGGCTGTCGACCAGCTCGAACCTGGTCGCATCGCCGAACCAATCCGCGAAGCGGCCGGCGGCTGCGGCGCGGCCGTGGCGCTCCCCGGGTCCGCCCGGGATGAGCGCGCGGAGGCGGACGTCCGGATCGAGACACTCGGCCAGCCCGTCGAAGTTGCGGGCCGCGAGCCGCTCCACGAAGGAACCTAGGATCGGGGGCGGACTGGTCATCGGCGTCTCCCTGCATCGGTTGGCTGGACCAGGCCAATTTCCGGCGGAGGCCTGTGACGAGGCCTGTGACGTGCTGGTGGTCAGTCCGTCCCGAGGAGGACGGGGTTATCGACTTCGGCGGCGAGAACTCGCGCCGCCTCGGCCGCCGCCTGGTCACCAAGCCGGCCGCGGTGCAGATAGGCGCGCGTCACCATCTCGCGCATGCCGGTACGCGCCGCCAACGCCTCGAGTTCAGCGATCCACCCGGCCGCCTCCGGTCGTCGATGCTCCTGGGCGAGGGTGCACAACGCGTCGAGACAGTAGGCCTCGACCCAAAGCCAGGCATCCGGCAGGCGCACGCATCGGGTTCGTGCCTCGCCGACCCAGCGGAAGGCCGCGTCCACGTCGCCGCGTCGATCGGCGACCAGGCCGATACCTCGCCCCGCCATCCCTTCCCAGCACGGGTCACCGAGCTGGATCGAGAGTTCGTAGGCATGCTCATACTTCGCGGCCGCCGCCTCGATCCGCCCGTCCGCCAGGTCGACATCGGCCAGGAGCGATTCCGGCAAGGGGATGAACGCCGTCCAGCGCAGCTGGCGGGCCAGCTCGAGCGCGCGTTCGAGTGCGTCGCGCGCCGCCGGCCGCTCATCGCGCAGCAGATACCCGCGACCGATGAAGGTCAACGTCCAAGCGTGCACGTCGCCAGCGTCGGCCTCCAACGCCAGTCGCAGCGCTTCAGCCAGCTCGCGCGACGCGTCGACATGCCGGCCGACATCCGTCAGGGCCAGGCCCTGCATCGCGTGCGCCCACGCCCGCTCCGTTGGATCGTCAGCGGCGAGCGATACCGCGCGTCGCAGCCAGCGCTGGGCCCGGTCGTAGCGTCCGCGCAGCAACTCGACGTAGCCAAGCTCGCGGTGGGCCTGCGCTGAGGCCGCATCGGCGCTGATCCGCTCGGCGACGGCGATGGCCTCGTGGAGGATGCCCGCGCCTTCGCCATCGCGCCCTCGCACACCGTGCACGAGCGCCGACCCGAGCGCGAGCAGCGACCTACCCTGGAGCTCGGCGTCGTCGGCGTCGTAGGCTTCGGCGACCGCCCCGCGCAATGTGGTGATGGCGCCGTCGATCGCTCCCGCGCCCATGGCGGCCTGGCCGGCCTCGAGACGTGCTGCGACACTGGCCCGCGTGCTCACCCTCCGGACGCGTCCGTGACCGCTCGGGCTATCTGCGGCGAGGAACACGGCCTGGCCTGGGTCGACCCCGAGCTCCGTGCGGAAGAGCGCGACGCACGCATCCCGCTGACGGTCCGCCGCCGCCCGATCGCCAGCGGTCGCGTAGGCGCGTATCAGCAGCTCCTGGGCATCCTCGTCGAGCCCGTTGGTCGCAACGAGGCGGCTGGCCAGCTCGATCGCACGCTTCGCATCCCCGATGGCCAGCTTGGCCCGAGCGGCTTCGCGCAGGACGTTGTCGGCCGCGCCCGCCAGCCTGCGGCGTTCGGTCAATAGCCACACCTCGAACGCCGGGCTTGACGGAAATGTCATGCCTTCCAGCAGGTCATGGCCGAGACCGGGGATGTCGAGCGCCTGGAGCCAGGTGCCGGTGGTCAGCGCACGAATGTCGACGAATGCTCCCGGGGGAAGGCGCAGGTGTACCCGCTCGCCTCCGATCGACACGTCTGGGCCGAGAAGCCGCCGCAGCTGGGTGAGGTTCCAGCTGAGGGCGTTGAGTGGATCCTCCGCGTCGGAGAAGAGCAGTTCCGCGAGCCATTCTCGACTCGGCGTCGACTCCGTTTCGATCAGGTAGACGAGGAGCGCCCACGCCTTGCGTCCGCGGGGGGCCAGCTGCCGGACGCCATCCCATTCCACGAACGGTGCATCCAGGACATGAATGCCGAGCAGGGCGGACATTCTCCCCAGTGTGCCACCGCCCTACCGATCCACGTGCCAAATGGACCGCAGGAATCACCTCACGCGACCGGCCGGCCCGGTCGATCGAAGCTGATGCCCCGATCCCGCAGCGAGACGTAGGCGTCGTGGCCGATGACCTGGTGATCGAGCAAGCCGATGTCGAGGAGACGGCCGGCGGCGAGCGCCTCGGCGGTGAGGTGCGGGTCGTCCCGCGATGGGGTCGGGTCGCCCGACGGATGGTTGTGCACCAGGATCACGCCCGCGGCGTCGTGGCGAACGGCGTGTTTGGCGACCCAGTGGTGTGACGCCCAGGCGACGACGTTCATCGCGACCGCGCCGAAATCGAACCGATCGGGCCTGGCGTACTGGGCCGCGGCCGGCGACGTCGCCGAGCACGGCTCGCTACCGGTACCCCTCCACCTGCGGACGGCCGCGAATCCCCGGATGAAGCACCACGGAATCGGGGTCGGGTACCAGTACCCCCACGACTTCGAGGGCGCCGACATCGAGCAGCAATACCTGCCCGAGAGCCTGGCGGAGCGGCGCTACTACCTGCCGACCGACCAGGGCTACGAGTCGACGATCTCCGAGCGAATCGCGCGTCGTGCCGCCGCACGGGCGAGCGCGAAGGAGGCCGGTCGGACCCCGCGGTCGTCGTTCGCGGCCCC
>DAINSJ010000014.1:0-7476 GCA_036741375.1 Candidatus Limnocylindrales bacterium | reverse complement strand
GCTCGCGGAGAAAGCGGCCGCGCTAGCGGGCTAGAGGCCCGCGGACAAGACCGTCAGCCCGTCGGGACGCTCTCGGCGATCTCGCTCGTCAGGGCACCCGCGCCGTGGAAGACAACGAGGATGTCGCGCCTTCCACCCGGACCGACCTGCCGATCCGATACGAGCGCGTGGCCTGAGACCACCCGTCCGTCCTTCGTACGTCCCGACAGCTCGCCTTCGTCGACCATGACGCCTGGTCGCGTCACGAGGCGGGCGCTCCACTGGGCGTTTCCGCCCCCGTCGTGCCACTGATCGATCGTGGCGCCGGGCATGGCCGCCCCGCCGAAGGTCACATCGTGAATCGCAAAGCGGAGGTGGCGGGTCGTCATCAATCCAGCCTAACAGGCGAATCACGGCTGAACACGAATTCGGCGGCCGTGAGCGCGTCTCCGAGGCGCGCATTTCGACCGTCCCGGTCCGAGGCATGACAGCGCCGCACCGCCGTGCGACCATCGCACCGTCGCCTGAATCCACTGCCGGAGGCCCCGATGTCCCGCTTCGAGCCGAACCTGCGAGTCCCCGGTCCGACGGGCCTGCCACCGAGCGTCCGCGTCGCCGGCGGGAAGCAGATGATCAACCACCGCGGTCCCGAGTTCGCGGCGATCCTCGCACGGATCCAGGAAGGCATGAAGCCGTACTTCGGGACGACCGGCGACATCACGATCCTCTCGAACGCCGGCACGGGCGGGCTCGAGGCATCGATCGTCAACACCCTTTCGCCCGGCGACCGGGTCCTCGGCGTCTCGATCGGTTCCTTCGGCGATCGATTCGCGAGCATCGCCGAGGCCTATGGCGCGAACGTCACGCGGATGAACGTCGAGCCGGGCTCGGCGGCCGACCCCGCCGATCTCCGCGAGCAGCTGCGCGGGGGCGACTACGCGGCGGTCCTGCTCACCCACAACGAGACCTCGACTGGCGTCATGAACCCGATTGCCGAGCTGATCGCCGTCGTCCGCGAGGCCGCGCCCGACGCGCTCGTGCTGATCGACGGCGTCTCGTCGCTCGGGGCCGTCCCGTTCGAGATGGACGCCTGGGGCGCGGACGTCGTCGTCACGGCGTCGCAAAAGGCCTTCATGTCGGCTCCGGGCCTGGCGATGGTCGCCGCCTCCGAGCGGGCCTGGGCCGCGATGGAGACCTCGAAGATGCCGCGGTTCTACCTGGACCTGCGGCGCCACCGGGCGAGCGCGGCGACCGGCGAGACCCCGTGGACGCCGGCGATCGCCGTCCTCTACCAGGTCGAGGAGGGCGTCCGCCTGATGGCCGACGAGACGCCTGCGGGCGTGTACGCGCGCCATGCGATGTGCGCAGCCGCCACGCAGGCCGGGCTCGAGGCGCTCGGCTTCCGGCTCTTCGCCGACGAGGCCGTTCGATCGAAGACCGTGACCGCGGCCTGGATTCCCGAGGACCTCGACTGGAAGCCGTTCAACGCCGACCTCCGTCGCGCCGGTCTCGTCCTCGCGGGCGGGCAGGCGAAGCTCACCGGCAAGATCTTCCGTGTCGGCCACCTCGGCTCCGTGACCATCGAGGAGATCATCGCCGCGATGGCGACGCTCGAAACGGCACTGATCGGAGCCCGTCGCGACGTCGAGCCGGGGGCCGGGGTTGCTGCGGCCCAGCGCGCCGCCCTCGAAGCCGCAGGGGTGCGATCGCGCGTCCCAGCGGGCGGATGAGGGTTCTCGTCGCCGAGACGATCGCCCCCGAGGGCCTCGCGGTCCTCCGCTCGCGCCACGAGGTCGACGTCCAGACTGCCCTGAGCCCCGAACAGCTTCGCGAGACGATCCCCGCCTACGAGGCACTGGTGGTCCGAAGCCAGGTCGCCGTCGACGCCGAGCTGATCACCGCGGGATCGCGGCTCCAGGTCATCGGCCGGGCCGGCGTCGGTGTCGATAACGTCGACCTCGATGCGGCGACGCGAGCCGGCATCACCGTCGTCAACGCGCCGACCGGCAACACGATCGCGGCCGCCGAGCACACGATTGCCCTGCTCTTCGCCGTCGCCCGGAGGATCGCGGCGGCGGACGCGTCGATCCGGCGCGGCGAGTGGACGCGCTCGGCCTTCCAGGGCGTGCAGCTCCGCGGCCGGACGCTGGGGATCGTCGGCCTCGGCAAGATCGGGATGGCGATCGCCGATCGAGCGCGGGCGCTCGAGATGACGCTCCTCGGCGTCGACCCCTACGTCACCGCCGAGCAGGCGACCCTTCGCGGGATCGAGCTCGTCGGCATCCCCGCCCTCCTCGAGCGGTCGGATGTGATCACGGTCCACGTACCGCTGACGCGGGCGACCACGAAGCTCATCGACGCGAAGTCGATCGCGAAGATGAAGCCCGGCGCGATCCTCCTGAACGTCGCCCGGGGCGGGATCCTCGACGAGACCGCGGTCGCGGCGGCGCTCGTCGAAGGTCGGCTGGGCGGCGCCGGGATCGACGTCTTCGAGCACGAGCCACCGACCGGCAGCCCCCTCCTCGACGCCCCGAACGTCGTGCTGACCCCGCACCTCGGTGCATCCACCGCCGAGGCCCAGGTCGCCGTCGCCATCGAGGTCGCCGAGCAGATCGTGGATGTCCTCGACGGCCGTGGCGCCAGATACGCGGTCAACGCGCCGCTGCTCAGCCCGGAGGCCGCGCGAACGATCGGCCCGTACGTGCCGCTCGCGGAGATCCTGGGCCGGTTCTTCGCCCAGCTCGCGCGGGCCGGCGTCGGGACGCTGACGCTCGAGCTTGCCGGTGAGCTCGCCGGCGCCGATGCGGCGCCCCTGACTGCGGCGGTCCTGCGAGGGCTGCTCGAGAACGTCACGACGGAGCGGGTCAACCTCGTGAACGCCGGAATCCTCGCCAAGGCCCGCGGGATTTCGCTCGTCGAGCGCAAGACGGCCGATGCAGGCACGTTCAGCTCCCTGATCACGGTGTCGGGCCGTGTCGGGGGTCGCGACATCGCCGTCGGGGGCACCGTGGCGGGCGGCGGCCCCGACGCACCCGGCGAGCCTCGCCTCGTCCGCCTCAACGGCTACCGACTCGACATGGCGCCCGTCGACTTCATGCTCATCACGCACCACCATGACCGGCCCGGCACGATCGGGCGGCTCGGCGCCCTGCTCGGCGAGGCGGACGTCAACATCAGCGCGATGCACCTCGCCCGCTCCGCGCCGCGTGCCGACGCCCTGATGGTCCTCGCCCTCGACGACGACGTCACGCCCGAGCTCGAGGCAGCGATCCGCGCCGAGGACGGGGTCGAGGACCTCTGGACGATCCGCCTCGCCGCCAACCGGTGACCGAGGATTCGTGACCGACGATCCGCGCCCACCGATCGTCCCGCCGGGACTCGACGCGACCCTCGTCCTGCTCCGCCATGGCGAATCCGAGTGGGTCGCCCAGGGGCTCTTCCAGGGCCAGGGCGACTCCCCGCTCTCGCCGACGGGCCGCCGCCAGGCGTCGCTGGCCGCGGAGCGCCTCGCCCATGCGCATCGCCCGCCGGCCCTGCCCGTCCCAACCGGCGCGCCAGTCTCGATCGTCCACTCGCCGCTCTTACGTACGACGGAGACTGCCGCTCTCGTCGCGGCCGCGATCGCAGGACCCGAGGGCCTCGGCGCCCCCGCCGCAGTCCGGGCCGACGCCGGGTTTCTCGAGATCGGCCAGGGCGAGTGGGAAGGCGTCGCAAGCTCGACGGTCGCCGAGCGCTGGAAGGACGTCCTCGACGGCTGGCGCGACGACCCGCTGACGGCGTGGGCTCCCGGCGGCGAATCGCTGCCCGAGGTGGATGCCCGCGCTCGCGTGGCGCTGAGCCGGCTCCTCGGCGAGCTCGCCGCCGCCTCGCCGGAGGACGCCGTGGAGCGATCGCACGTCCTCGGCTACGCCGACCTGCCCTCGAACGAGCCGTGGTCAATTGTCGTGGGCCACGATGGCGTCTTCAAGGTCGCCCTGCTCGCCCTCCTCGACCTGCCGCTCAGCCGGTTCTGGACGTTCCCGTTCGCCCTCTGCGGCATCACCGTCGTCGAGCTACGTGGCGGTCGCCCACGCCTGCGGCTGCACAACGCCACGGACCACCTGGCGCAACTCGAGTCGGAAGCCGAGGCGCAGGCGGCCCGGATCGCTGCGGCCCAACGCGGCCGGACCGGAGCGCTCTAACGCCTTGGCCCGGTGCCGCTGAGGCGCTCAGCGCCGCCGGCTGAATCGCCGAAGCCCGAGCCGGAGGATCGCGAATCGCAGACGGCGGTAGGCCTCGCCGATGGAGCGCAACCGTTCCACGCCGAGCTCCTGCCGGCCATAGGCGACCTCGACCTTGGCCCGCGCCACAGTCGATAGCTCCGCCCTGACCGTCGGCACGGCGTCGCCCAGCATCCCGGCATATTCGTAGACCGTCTGCGTCGGCCTCGGGCCGAACCCGAATCTCGCCGCGAGCCTCCCAAGTGATCCCCAGGCCTGGTCGGGATGCATCGGCTTGCGCGGCGCTCGACGCCGCGCCGTGAGGGCGAGCGCCCCGATCCCGATGATCAGGAGGATCGCGATCGCGATGAAGGGCCCGGAGCCGCTGCCCGTCGTCGTGCCCGGCGTGACGCTCGGACGCGCCGAGCTTCGGGCCAGGGGGTCGGTCGCGCGCTCGCCGGCGCCAGGGCTGAAGAGCGAGCTCGGCCGGGGCGTCTCGGGCCCGCCGGACGGGATCGGCTCGGGCCGGCCGACGTCGCCGGTCGGATCGAACTCGACCCAGCCGTACCTCGGGAAGTAGGCCTCGACCCACCAGTGAGCCGAGGCTGCCATGACTGTCTCGGTCCCGTCGGCGGCCGGTGTGCTCGCCAGGAAGCCGTACGCGATTCGCGCCGGGATCGACGCCGACCGGAGCAGCACCGCCATCGTCGCCGCGTAGTACTCGCAATAGCCGGTCCGGATCGTGGCGAAGCACTCCACCGTCGACAGCCCGGAGCATTGCTCGTGGACCGGGACGCGCACGTCGGCGTTATAGGCAAAGCGGCCGGACTGCAGGTAGCGCTGGAGCTCGAACGCGAGGTCATAGGCGTTGCCCTTCGGCCCTGGATCGCCGGCGGCGATCTGCCGAACGTCGGCGAGGATTGCCCGCGCGGCGGGACCGACGGAGCTCGCCGGGAAGGACAGGTAGTTGCGGGTGATATCGGCGGGATAGTTGGTTCCGGCGATCCGGAGGCGATTCTGGGTCAGGCCGTCCTGGCCGCCGAGGACCGGCACGAGCGCCGTGATGACGTACTGGCCGGAGCCGCTGCCCGACTCGACCGTCGTGTACCGGTTGCCGTCGAGTCGCACGATGGACGGGCGGTCGACCCGCTCGATGCTCTGCGGGCTGACGATCGAGCCGTCATAAGCGCCTGGCGTGATCGTCGCCCGAAACTCGCGCTGGCCTGGTAAGAGAGACGGGTCGTCGCCGGTCCCCTTCAGGAGGGAGGTGTCCGCCTCGCGTCGAATCGTCCCGGAGTCGCCCCAGCTCCAGCGGGCGATGCCGTCGTAAACCGCGTAGGTGCCGGCACGCCACTTGAACTGGAGCTGCCCGACCTCGGTCGGCGCGACCTTCGCGATGAAGGCCACCGCTTCGGACGGTTGCCAGAGGCCCTGGGTCGTCGCGCTCGAGCCGAAGCCGACGACGCCGAGCGGCCGCGGCTCGCCGCCGGTCGGGGCATACCGCTGCAGCCACTGCGAGAACCCGACGAGCTTCTGCGGGACGTCTGCCCAGAATCCCTGGAGCGGCGCCGATGATGCGGTCGCAGTGAGGAAGAGCGCGCCGATGACCGCCGCGGCGATGAACGATCCCCCGCCCCGCAGATACAGGGCCGAGACGGCGGCGGGGTCGCCGATCCGACGCCGCATCCACGTGACCTGCTCCTCGAAGCTGTGCGCCCGGATGAGCAGCACGAGTGCCGCGATGCTGAAGAGGACGAGGATCTGGAGCTGATCGCGGTTGGTCACGGCCATGTTCGCGAGGGTGAGGAGGCCGACGATGACGACGGCATCGAGGGGCCGGCGCCGGGCGAAGACCGCGGTCGCGGCGAGCTGGCCGGCGGCCCAGACGAGCGCGCCGAACACCATGTGGTAGTGGGCGAACTGATCGGTGAACGGGCGGCCATCGCGCACGAGATCGGCCCAGACCTGGAAGGCGACGTCGCCTGCCGCTCGGTACCGGAGCGCGATCGAGGCCGGGTCGAACCCGTCGACAGCAGGCCCGAGGACGATGCCGCCGGCGATGAACGGGAGCAGCAGTCCGGCGACGACGGCGCTGGCCAGGTAGGTTCGCCAGCGCCCCCAGCCCGCCTTTGCCGCGAGGAGCCCGAACAGCACCGCCGCGACCGCGACCCAGACGAGATAGCCAGTCGAGCCCTCCGAGTCCGGCACCCAGCCGGCGCCGTTCAGCGAGAGCGCGAACGTCACTGCCAGCAGGGCGACCATCGCCACGGTCAGCCAGCCCTCCGCCGGTCGCACCGAGAAGCCACGCCGGAACGACGAGGCGTCGAGGCCGCGCGCGACCGGGACCGCCGGCGTGCTCACGAGACGAGCATCTCGCCGAGGGCCCGCGCTGGAGTGACCGTGTGCAGCTCGATGTCGAACTCGGCGAGCGCGTGCTGAAGGGCGCGGGCCTGCTGCTTCCGGGTGGCCGCGACTTCCGCGTCGTCTGGCTCGGGCGGCAGGCCGAGGCGCCGAAGCTCGGCGTCGCGCGAGTAGCGGTCGTAGGCGGCGATATCGAAGGAGATGACCACGCACGCGACGCCGCGCGATCGGAGCGTCGAGAGAGGCTTGACCCAGGTCCGGTCCTGCGACGCCGTGATGACGACCGCGGTCATGCCACGCCGGATCCGCCCCACGCTGGCGATCAGGGTCTGCGAGAGCGGGTTGGTCCCGTCGCCGTCGACGGCGGCGAGGAGCTGCATGACCTTCAGGTGCTGCCGGCCGCCGCGGTCCGGCTGGAGCTGGGCCAGGCGATGCGCCCCGATCGTGATGCCGACCGCCCGATTCTCGAGGAGCGCCTTGTCGGCGACGGCGGCCGCAACGCGAACCGCGGATTCGACCGTTGACTCGTCGCCGCTGCCGGCCTGGGCAGCCCGCTCGAGGTCGAGGACGATCCAGGCGTCGGCGGTCTGCTCGAGATCGAACTCCTTGACGTGGATGTCGCCGTGGCGGGCGGTCGCCTTCCAATGGATCCGGTTGAATGCATCGCCCGGTGCCCACGGTCGGACCGTCGTCGCGAGGGGCGTGGTCTGAAGCGTCCGCTCGCGCATCGCGTGGCTGCCGTCGAGGTTCGCAGCCGGAAGCCGCCACTGCGGCAGGGCCTCGATCCGCGGGTACACCACGACGTTGACGCCGGTGCCAACCGAGGCCGATGACTCGAAGAACCCGAAGGGATCGCCGGTCCGGATCTGGAGCGGCTCGACGCGGAAGTGGCCGCGCCGCGTCAACGGCGTCCGGATGAGCCACGAGCGCTCCGTCC
>DAINSJ010000013.1:0-17644 GCA_036741375.1 Candidatus Limnocylindrales bacterium | reverse complement strand
AAGGGCTCGAAGTCGTTCGACGGCTACCTCCAGCTTTTCCACTGGACCGAGCTGATCCAGAGCTCACCGCTCGCCGTCGAGCGGTCGGTCTATGAGGTCGTCGGCGGGGCCTACCGCAAGAACAACGTGACCACGATGGAGCTCCGCTTCAACCCGATGAAGCGAAACCGCGGCGGCGAGCAGGATCTCGACCACATCATCGCCGCGGCGACCAGGGGGATGGATCGGGCGATGCTCGAATACCCGGTCAAGCCGGGGCTGATCTTCTGCCTCGATCGGGCGTTTCCGTACGAGCTGAACGAGATCATTGTCGAGAAGGCGATCAGCTGGCGCGATCGCGGCGTGGTCGGCGTCGACATCGCGGGCCCCGAGTCGGCGACGTTCCGCGTGGCGGACTACCGGCACCTCTACCGGCGCGCCCGCCAGTTCGGGCTGGGCCTGACGGTCCATACGGGCGAGGCAGGGCCGACCGACGAGGTCGCGCGGGTCGTCGAGCTGCTCGAGCCCGACCGCATCGGGCACGGCGTGAAGGCCGCCTACGACCCGCGGGCGATGGCGATGCTCAGCGAGCGCGGCATCGTCCTCGAGATCTGCCCGACGTCGAACCTGAACACGCGGGTCGTCTCGGGCTGGGACGAGTTCCGCTGGATCTTCGACACGTTCCGCCGAAACGACGTGCGATTCACGATCAGCACCGACGGCCCCGAGATGCTGCAGACGTACATCCGTGACGAGCTCAAGACGCTCGGCCGGCTCGGGATCATGTCGGTCGAGGAGCAGGAGCAGGTTGCTGCCGTGTCAATGGCCGCGTCGTTCGTCCCGAACGTCTCCGATGTGCCGCTGTCCAGCCGGCAGCCGGCGACGCGCAAGGTCGTCGAGCGCGAGGAAGCCTAAGCAGGTCGGGGCCACCGGCGCCCGCGCCCGGTCAGTCGGACGCGCCGTTTCAGTCAGACGCGGTGGTGACCCGGTAGGTGCAGCAACGATCGCCCGACGCAATGTGCGTCTCGCGAACGACACCCGGGCCAAGGAGGTCGCGGAACAGCGCGAGCTCCGCCTCGCAGGCGGCACTGCTGCGGCGAGCCACGTGATAGATCGCGCAGTTGTGCTCGCGCAGCCGAAGCGCGCCATCCGCGCTGATGAGCGCCTCGGCGAGGTAGCCACCCTCGTCCTGGATCACGGCGAGCTCCCGGACGCGGTCTTCGAGGGAGGCGTTCTCGGGCAGCCGCTCGGCCATCCGGCGCCGGACCCGATCGCGGATCTGTTGCCGTCGCGCGATGAAGACCTGCTCGACGAGGTCCTCGCCGCCGACCAGCTCGATGGCGGCGAGCAGGCCGCCGGCGAACCCGCCGTAGTCGGCCGGAAACAGCTCCTGCGCGTCGTCGGTCACGTCGTACAGGTGGCGCGGGCGTCCGACGCCGTGCTTCTCGGCCGCGTGGTTGACGAGCCGGGCTTCTTCAAGCGCGTGGAGCTGCTGGAGGACACCCGTCCGGCTCGCGCCGAGGGCCGCGGCGAGCGCGTCGGGCGATGTCGGGCCGGCCTGGCGGAGGTGAAGGAGGATCGCCCGTCGCAATGAGGACGGCGAGGAGGGCGACGACGGCGAGAGCGCAGCTGATTGGCGTCGGCCAGAGGCCGGACGGGAGGCGGCGTCGCCGGTCGGCAGACCGGCCAGGGAGGCTGGCTCGGGCATGGGCCGGAGGCTAGCAGAGAACCCGGCGAGGCCATGGACGCCGGTGTAGGCTCGGGCGGATGGACCTCGACCTCTCCGCCGAGCACCAGCTCCTCCGCAAGACGATTCGCGATTTCATGGTCAAGGAGGTCGCCCCGGTCATCGAAGAGCACGAGCGGGAGCACCGGTTTCCAGTCGAGGTCGTCCGGCGCCTGGGTGAGATGGGCTGGCTCGGCATCCCGATCCCCGAAGACGAGGGTGGCGCGGGCATGGACACGCTCGCCTACGCGATCGCCGTCGAGGAGATCAGCCGGGTCTGGGGCTCCCTCGGGCTGATCGTCGCCGCACACACCTCGCTCGGCTGCGGCCCGCTCCACCTCGCCGGCACGAAAGAGCAGAAAGACACGTTCCTCGTGCCGATGGCCGGCGGAAGTGTCATCGGCGCCTACGGGCTCACCGAATCCGGAGCCGGTTCGGACGCCGGCGGGACGCGGACGACGGCGCGGCTCGAAGACGGCCCGGACGGCGGTACGTGGGTGATCGACGGCGGTAAGCGCTTCATCACCAACGCCGGCCAGGCTGGGACGTACATCGTCACCGCCCGGACGGGCGACAAGCCGGACGGCAACGCCGAGATCTCGGCGTTCATCCTGCCGGCCGACACGCCGGGTTTCCGCGTCGCCCGCATCGAGGACAAGATGGGCCTCCACGCCTCGGCGACCGGCGAGCTCGTCTTCGACGGCTGCCAAATCCCGGCCGCGAACCTCCTCGGCGCGCAGGGCGACGGCTTCCGGATGTTCCTGAAGATCCTCGACGGTGGTCGGATCAGCATCGGTGCGCTCGCTGTCGGCCTCGCCCAGGCGGCCTACGACGCCGCGGTGCCATATGCCCAGACCCGGGAGCAGTTCGGCAAGCCGATCGGAAGCTTCCAGGGCGTTGCATTCATGATCGCGGACATGGCGACCGAGATCGAGGCCGCCCGGTCGCTCGTCTGGAAGGCCGCCTGGCTCAAGGACCAGGATCGGGACTACTCGCTGGTCGCAGCGCAGGCGAAGCTGTTTGCGTCGGAGGTCAGCTCGCGGGTCACGAACGCCGCGATCCAGGTCCACGGCGGCTATGGCTACGTGACCGAGTACCCGGTCGAGCGGTTCCTCCGGGATGCCAAGCTCACCGAGATCGGCGAGGGGACGAGCCAGGTCCAGCGGCTCGTGATCGCTCGCAAGATCCTGGGGCTCCGGATCGGCTGACGACGGTCCCTGATCTCGGGTCAGGACACCGCGACCAGCTTGACGTTCAGCCGGTATGTGCTGTTCGCGCCGACGCAGGTCTGCAGGATCATCGTCGGGCGGGCAAACGCCCCGATCCAGCTGCCATCGGTCGGGAGCACGACGCGCCACGTCGTGATCCGGTAGTGGCGGATGCGGCCGACGCCGTCGGCGTAGATGACCTCCATCCCGATTCGGAGGCGGCCCTGGACGTACGCGTCGTGCAAGGGCTTGAACACGCCCCATGCATGACCGAGCAGATAGACATTGTTCGCGCCGGCGCAGCCCCAGCGATAGACCAGGTTGTCGGGGGCCGTGCTCCTGGTACAGGGAAAGGAGTAGACGGTGCGATTGATGCCGAGGGCCGGCATCCACATATGGTTACGTCCGGTGTATCGCGGCGCGACGGCGACCCTGATCGTGGGCGTCGGCGAGCGCAGGATCGCGGCCTTCTTCACGACGACCGGTGCGGTCAGGGGCGCGGTGACGACGACGCGCGGTGCCGGCCGGATCTCGACCGGAGCGTCCGTGATGACGTTGTCGTCGAGCGCTCGCCCCAGCGCCGGTGCCGTGGGAGTCGTGTCGCGAGCGACCGTGGCGAAGGCCGGGATTCGAGGGCCGCTCGCGGCGGGCGCCGTTGCGTTCGTCGCGCCGGCGGTCGCCAGCATGACGATCGCGGCCAGGACGGCCCAGCCGCCTCGAACGCGCGTCGAAGCCAGGTGGGTGGTTTGGGGCATGGTTGAACGGACCTCTCGGCTGGGGGAGTCGATGCGGATGGCCGTGTCGAGGGCCTCAGCCCGATGCCATCCAGGCAGCGTGCCCGGAACGATTCAGACCCTAGGTCGTGCCGTGGGGCCGGGATACGGCTCGATGGTGCGGTCCCGGGACCTGACCTTACGAAGGGATGGAGACTGTCCCCATCGGCTCCGGAGGACGTGACCTTCGGACCCCACCGATGCATCCGGAACCCGTCCGTACCACCCTTGAACCGCCCACCCCAGTCCCGACAGGAATGGGACCCATGGGGGTCGAGCCCTGACTTTCGTCAGTCGCCGTTCCCGGCGGCCTCCTTGAGGGCACCCGCGACCGCCGTCTTGAACGCCGCCGGCCACGGACCCTGGCCTGCGACGACGTACGGCGACTGGCCGATCGTCTCGATGGTGGCCGGATCCGTCGCCCAGGCCGCGATGCACGAGTCGACGTCCGGTTGCCGGCGCTGCCAGGCCGCGCGGTCGGTGAAGATGTAGATCCGAACTCGGACCGGCGTCGTGACGCCCAGACCGCTCGCGTCGAAGCCGATGGCCGTCGGGATCAGGTTCGGATCCGGGCAGCCCGCATCGCCCGAAACCGTGTTCGTGAGGGCGATCCCGGCGTGGGCCAACGTACCCTGGATCCCCCCGAAGTCGAGCGGCGTGGGGGTCGGGCGCGCCTCGACCAGGCTCGAGCAACCGGCCAGGAGAACAACCACGACCACGGACCGGAGGGCGGCCGCGGACGGCACGCCGCGACGGCGCGGCACGGGAGTGGGGGACATCCGCCCGAGGCTACCACCGCCTGCCGGACGACTAGTATCGATGGCCTGATGCCCTCTCGTAGCTGGCCGGTCTTCGGCCGCGATGTCCCGGATGCCGCGTGGCGACCCTCCCCGACGGACCTCGCGGACAGCCG
Source organism: Candidatus Limnocylindrales bacterium (assembly GCA_036741375.1). Classification (GTDB taxonomy): domain Bacteria; phylum Chloroflexota; class Limnocylindria; order Limnocylindrales; family CSP1-4; genus UBA5189. Next base: position 13,045 of record DAINSJ010000013.1, on the reverse strand, counting down.
CCTCGCACGGTTCGTGCGCGCCTCCGGCATGGCGGACCTGGATGCGCTGCAGGCACGAGCGGCAATGGACCCGGCCTGGTTCTGGGGTGCCGCCGCGGACGACCTGGCGCTGCCGTGGCAGCGGCGGCCTACGGCGGTCCTCGATCTGTCACGAGGCCCCGAATGGGCTCGCTGGTGGACCGGTGGCGCGTTCAATCACGCGGCAGCCGCGATCGACCCGCGCGCGAAACTCGAGCCCGGCGCCGAGGTGCTCGTCTGGGAAGGCGAGGATGGCGGGGTCCGCCGCTTCACCGCTCGCCAGCTTCGCGATGCCGTCGAGCGGGCGGCGCTGATGCTCGTCGCGGAGGGCGTCGGGCCGGGGGACAGGGTCGGGATCCTGCTGCCGATGCTCCCGGAGACGGCGATCGCGGTCCTGGCACTCGGACTCCTCGGCGCGATCTTCACCCCGATCTTCTCGGGCTACGGGGCAACCGCGGTCGCGGCCCGCCTGATCGACTGCGAAGCGAGCGTCCTCATCACCGCCGACGGGTTCCTGCGTCGAGGCGGCGTCGTGCCGCTGAAGGAGACGGCGGACGAAGCCGTTGCGATGGCGCCGTCGGTCCGGCGCGTGATCGTCGTCCGACGGCTCGGCGACGGACGCTCGGAGCCGCCGTGGGATCCGGCCCGCGACCGGTGGTGGGACGAGGCGGAAGGCGAAGCCTGGGCGAAGGCGGGCGGTCCGGATCGGGCCTACCCGGATCGACCGGAAACCGATCCCGAGAGCCCCTACATGGTGATCTACACGTCGGGGACGACCGGCCGGCCGAAGGGCGCGGTCCACGTCCACGGCGGCTTCCCGATCAAGGCCGCACAGGACCTGGCGCACAGCTTCGACCTTCGAGCCGGGGAGACGCTGTTCTGGTTCACCGACCTCGGCTGGATGATGGGTCCCTGGTCGATCTCAGGGTCGCTGCTGCTCGGCGCTCGCCTCGTGCTGTTCGAGGGGACGCCGGACTTCCCGGGACCCGATCGCCTGTGGTCGATCGTGGCGCGGCATCAGATCACGCATCTCGGCCTGAGCCCGACGGTCGTTCGGGCGCTCATCCCACACGGCACCGATCCCGTCCGGGCGCATGACCGATCGTCCCTGCGGGTGCTCGGCTCGACTGGCGAGCCCTGGAACCCGGATCCGTGGTGGTGGTTCTTCCGCGAGGTTGGCGACAGCCGCTGCCCGATCGTGAACTACAGCGGCGGCACGGAGGTCTCCGGCGGGATCGTCTCCGGCAACCTGATCACTCCCGTGCGGCCCACTTCATTCAGCGGTCCCAACGTTGGGGTCGCGGCCGATGTCATCGATGCCGCCGGGCGGCCCGTGCGAGGCGAGGTCGGCGAGCTCGCGATCCGGCAGCCGCTGCCGGGCATGACGCGCGGCTTCTGGAACGATCCGGATCGCTACCTCGAGGCGTACTGGACCAAGGTGCCCGGCATCTGGGTCCACGGCGACTGGGCGCTCGTCGACCCCGACGGCTACTGGTACATCCAGGGCCGCTCCGACGACACCCTGAAGGTGGCCGGCAAGCGCGTCGGACCGGCGGAGGTCGAGAGCGCGGCGGTCGCGCACCCGGCGGTCGTCGAAGCGGCCGCGATTGGCATCCCGCATGCGATCAAGGGCGAAGCGATCGCGGTCTTTTGCGTGCTGCGGCCCGGCGAATCCGGCGGACCCGAGGTCCGGTCCGCGATCGCCGCCGAGATCGTGCGGGAGCTCGGCAAGGCCCTCAAGCCCGACGTGGTCGAGCTCATCCCAGCGCTGCCGAAGACTCGCTCCGGAAAAGTCATGCGGCGGGTGATCCGAGCAGCCTACCTGGGGCTCGATCCAGGCGACATCTCATCCCTTGACGACCCTTCGCTGCTCGACGCGATCCGGAGCCTCGGCCTGGCGCGGGGCTGAAATTCACGTTCCGGCCCCCGTACCAGGGCGGCTGTCGTACGATCTCGTTGCACCCGTCCATCCGCCGTGCTGAGCGGCTCTCGCCGAGGTTTGCGTGCCCGTCGTCCGCCCGTTCCGCGCGCTCCGCTACGCGCCCGGTGCCGTGCCCGACCTCGCCTCCGTGGTGGCGCCGCCCTACGACGTGATCGGCCCGGAGGAGGTTCGCGAGCTCCTCGCCCGCGATCCACGAAACGTCGTCCGGCTCGATCTCCCAATTGCCGAGCCGGGCGAGGAACCCGACGAGCGCTACCGCCGGGCGGCCCGGCTGATCTCGACATGGCGCTCGGACGGGACGCTCCACCGCGATCCGCGGCCGGCGCTCTACGCCTACGAGCAGTCATACACGATCCCGGGGACGGCAGAGGAGCGGGTCCGAAGGGGCGTCTTCGCGCGCGTCGGGCTCGAGGCGTTCGGGCCCGAGTCGGGGATCCGGCCGCACGAGCGGACGCTCGCCGAGCCGCGCGAGGATCGCTATCGACTGCTCCGAGCGACGGGCGTCAACACCAGCCCGATCGTCGGCATGTACGACGACCCGACCGGCCGCGTCCCCGAATGGCTGGCCGCGCTCCCGGAGACGTCGACGGCGGAGGTGATCGACGACCACGGCGTCCAGCACCGGCTCTGGATGGTCGCCGAGGACCCGGACCTGCTCGACGACATCAGCGCCCGGATCGGGGCCGGCCCAATCACCCTTGCCGACGGCCATCACCGCTACGAGACGGCTCTCCGCTATCGCGACGAGCGGATGACCGGCGCGGTCGAGCACGATGCCCCGGCCTGGGCGGAGATCCTCATGCTCCTCCTCGAGCCGGTTCAGGGCCCCATCAGCGTGCTCGCCACGCACCGGGTCCTGCAGGGGCTCGATGCCGCCGGGGTGGAGCAATTCCTGCGGGAGCTCTCCGAGCTGTTCGAGGTCGAGGCGCGGGTCGAGGCCGCCGAGCTCGCCGCTGCATTCAGGGATCCCAGCCGGGCCCACGGAGGAGTCGGGCGGTTCGGGCTCTGGACGAGGCAGGGCGGGCTGATCCTGCGGGCTCGGCGCTCGGCGTTCGGAGGCTCACTTCCCCCTGGCGGCAGGGCGCTTCGAGGCCTCGACGTCACGCTCGCCGGGATCGCCATCGAACGCCTCGCGGGAATCGACGCCGACGCCGTCGCCGAGGGCGCGCGGATCGCGTATACGCACGACCAGTCGGAGGCCATCGCGTGGGTCGAGTCGGGCAACGAGGGTGCTGCGATCGCCCTGCTCCTGGAGCCGACGCCGGCCCGCGACATCGTCGCGGTCGCGGCGGAGGGAGACCTCATGCCCCAGAAGAGCACGTACATCTACCCGAAGGCCTTGACCGGTCTCGTCATCAACCCGCTGGAGTAGCCACATGCCCGATACCACGCCCGATGAGATCCTCGCGAGGGCCCAGTCGCCTTCCGTCAACGGCCGTCCGATCCGGAAGGACGAGATCGAGCTCCACGACCGCGGGCTCTACATCGAGTCCTGGCTGCCCGAGCGAAGGTCGCGCCGGAGGCCGCTCCTGTTCGTCCATGGCGAGCTCGGCGGGTCGTGGTCCTGGGAGCGGTATCTCGGCTACTTCGCGGCCCGCGGCTGGGAGGGCCACGCGCTCAACCTCCGGAACCACTACTGGAGCCAGACGGCGGATCCCACCGAGCTCTCGTTCGAGTCCTACGTCGACGACGTCGGTGCGGCGATCGACCGTCTCGGCCCGGGTGTCGTCGTCCTCGGTCACGGGATGGGCGGGCTCCTGGCGATGAAGGCCTCGGAACGCCGGCCGATCGGCGGTCTCGTGCTGATCTCGGCGGAGCCGCCGCTCGATGTTCGGGACCGGGCCGGGCCGCACCAGATCCGGGACGTCCCCGACGTGTACGGCCAATCCACGATCGGCTGGTCCGTGCTGCCCGAGCGCCTCCGTCGGGACGACGCGGACCTGACGCTCGCCGACATCCTCCGCATCCAGCACCTCATGGGCCAGAAGCCGCACGAGTCGGGTCGCGCCCGGCGGACGATGCTGCGCGGGGTCAGGGTCGATCCGGCCGCGTTCCGGTCGGTGCCGCGGCTCGTCATCGGCGGCGGCCTCGATCGCTCGGTGCCGCTGGAGTCGGCCGAGCGGCTGGCAGTCTGGCTCGGAGCACAGTTCGAGCCGTTCGGGGCCCACTCACACTACGGGCTCATCCTCGGCGAGGAGAGCTATCAGCAGGTCGCGGACAGCATCCGCGGCTTCCTCGACGCGAACCGCCTCTAGGACCTCGTAGACTCCGCCGGTGACCCACCGGACAGAACGTGATCGCCTCGCGATGCGTCTTCGATGGTGGCATCCCCCGGCAATCCTCGGGATCGGGCTCCTCGTGGGTGCCTGCGGGATCGGGCTCGACCAAGCTACGACCGGGAGCCCGACCCCGATCGGGCAGTACGACGTCAGCGCGGGCCTGTGTCACGCGATCGCGGGCCTGCCGGATCCTGCCACGGTCAAGCGAACGTTCACGAACGAGGCGCACGACGGCCTGCACCGGTTGGCCGCCGATGGCCGTTTGACGGCACCGATGACCGCGCGCGTGCTCGAGGCGATGCAGCGAGTGGAGACTGACCTCGGCGCATCGCCGCCGCCCCCCGCGATCTCGGGCGACCTGATCGAACTGAAGGCGGCCGCCGACGCGGCGCTGCAGGCGCTCGGGGTCGAGATGTCGACGTGCGGTCCGTGAGGCGCGTCGGCACGTCATCGGGCAGCCGCTGGGTCGTCCTCGCCGTGTTCGCGGCGATGGCCCTGCCGGCCTGCTCGGGCATTGGCCGGATCCCGCAACCGACCGCGACCGCCCCGTCCCTGGGCATCGTCGCGGAAGTGGCGTCGTATGCGATCGTCGCGCACCGGCCGAGCCGCCTCCTCGTCGCCCTCATCACCGGCGACAATCGGTGGGTCAGCTTCGGCACCGTGGACATCCGGTTCGGCTACCTCGGGGATGGGGCCACGGCGACCGCGCCCGAGCTCGCCGCTCCCTCCACGACGGCCCGATTTCTGGCGATCCCGGGCTCACCCGAAGGGGCTGGGCGCCAACCGAGCCTCACGGTGCCGGCCGATGGGCGTGGCGTCTATGCCGCCGAAGCGGTGACGCTGCCTCGCGCCGGCTACTGGCAGGCCGTCGTGACCGGCCGACTCGAGGACGGCTCGAACTTCGGGGCCGACGCGGCGTTCACGGTCTTCGATCGGTCGCCCGTGATCGGTGTCGGGGCGATCGCCCCAAAAACGGACAATCCGGTTGTGGGCACCCCCGGAGTAGCGCTCTCGGCCATCGACTCTCGAGCGGCGATCGACGGCTCGATCCCCGACGCGCAGCTCCATCGGACCTCGATCCGGCAGGCGATCGAGCTCGGGCACCCGGCGCTGATCGTGTTTTCGACTCCGGTGTACTGCGTGAGTCGGTTCTGTGGCCCGGTCACCGATCTCGTCGCCGACCTGGCGGCCCAGTACGGCGATCGGGCCGACTTCATCCACATCGAGATCTACGCGGACTTCCAGGCCGGCAAGGTCAACCAGGCCGCCCTGGACTGGCTGCAGACAGGGACTGGCGACCTGCGGGAACCGTGGACCTTCCTGATCGGGGCCGACGGGCGGATCGTCGCATCCTGGGACACCGTCGTCACCCGCAGCGAGATCGAGCCGCTCCTCCAGGCGTTACCGATCAAGTAGTGGATCGTCGTCGGCGTGGGCTTCCAGCTCAGCGCCCGAGGATCCCGGCGAGGTGCTGCTCCATCAGCTCCGCGGTCATCTGCCCGGCGTAGCGGTCCCAGATCAACCCACTCGCGGCCACGAAGACATGGGCCGGCAGACCACGCACCCCATAGAGGGCCATGACGCCGGCGGTGGGGTCGAGGCCGATGGCGTAGTCAAGGTCATTGGCCAGCACGTATGCGCGGACGGCCTCCACCGGCTCCTGGATGTCGACGGCGAGGATCGCCAGGTCATCATCTCGATGGGCGTGATACGCCGCCCGAATCGCGACGGCCTCCTGCTGGCACGGCGTGCACCAGGTCGCCCAGAACACGATCCAGAGGGGCCGCCCCGCGAAGTCACGGATCCGAATCGGCTGCCCGTCGAGCCCCGAGAGGAGGGAGGTCCGACCGTCGCCTCTGACGAAATCCGGAGCTGGTAGCCCGATCCCGGGGCCCACGATCGCGGCGCTGCTCGGATATGACGCCCCGGCGGGCGCCTGGGAGCCACTCGTGGATCCGAGCGGCGTGGACGCCGCAACGGCTGCTGCGCCGAGCAGCGCGACGATGCCGAGGGCCGTCACCAGGCGCGTTGCCGCGCGCCTTCGTCTGGGCCTCGCATCGGGTTGTTGCCGGTTGCCGGGCAGATCGGTCATCGCGGGAGATGCTAGCCCCCGCAGGTCTGACCCAGCGCTTCAGCGCTCGTCGAAGACGAGGTGATGTTCCATGGCATAGCGGGTGAGGGCGACCCTCCCGCGAACCCCCACCTTCGAGGCCATGTTCGAGAGGTGGCGCCTGACCGTGTGCGCGCTGATCCCGAGGATCCGACCCGTCTCCACGGCGCTGCTCCCGGCGCTCACGAGGCGGAGGACCTGGATCTCACGGGCGCTTAAGCGGTCCTCGTGGCGGAGCCAGCGCAGCGAGTCGACGACGACGACGGAGGCCACCACGGGGTGGACGTAGCGTTGGTTGTTGGCGACCGCGCGCAGCGCGACGATCAGGTCCGTGCTGGGAGCGCCCTTTACGACATACCCCGCAGCGCCGGCCAGAAACACCTGGCGAACCGTCTCATCGTGCTGGTGCATCGTGACGGCAATCACCCGCACCGACGGGTTCCCGTCGGTAAGGTCCCGGATCAGGCCGACGCCATCGGAGCCGTCGAGCGTGAGGTCGACGAGCATGATGTCGGGTTTCTGCGACCCTGCCAGGGCCAACGCGCCGGCGGCGTCGCTTGCCTCTCCCACGACCTCGATGTCGGGCTCGGCCCTGAGGATCAGGCGCAAGCCATCGCGGACGAGGGCATGGTCGTCGACGATCCCGACCCGGATGGAGGTCACGATCGTCTCGCCATCAGGCGGCGTCCGGCGAGGCGGCCAGCGGAACGGACAGGGTGACCCGCGTTCCGTGCCCGGGTCGCGAACCGATGGTGATCTGTCCCCCGATGAGCTCGGCCCGTTCTTCCATCCCGGCAAGGCCGATGCCGAGTTGCTGGTGCTCGCCGCGGGTGAAGCCCCGCCCTTCATCGCTCACGACGATGGTCAGCCCGCCCGGCCGGCGAGCCAGCGAGACCCGCGCCTGTCCGGCCCCGCTGTGCCGCGCGGCATTGGCGAGGGCTTCCTGGACGATCCGGTATACCTCGACGGTAGCGGTCGAGCCGAGCAGATGCGGCTGCGCGGCGCCGGCCGCGGCGACGACGCGGACGGGGAAACCGGACTGACTGGCAAGGTCACGAAGCGCCGGGACGAGCCCGCGCTCCTCCAGCCGAGCGGGGCGCAAGCGGTGGGCCAGGTCCCTGGTCTCGGCCAGAGCCGTGTCGCCGATCCGGCGCGCAAGACGGACATGCCGGATCGCGATCTCGGGCCGCGACGCCGTGCTCGCGGCGTCGAGTGTCAGCGTCAGCGCCGTCAGCACCTGGCCGATACCGTCGTGCAGCTCGCCCGCGAAACGGCGGCGTTCGTCCTCCTGGACCGTCAGAAGTCGCTCGCTCGCCTGCCTGAACAGCGCCGCGTAGCGACGCGAGGTCGTCTCTCGCCGGTCCGCCATCCAGGCAACGATCACGGCGATCACGAACATGAGCGGCCACTCGCTCAGCTCGAGCGGTTGCTCGGCCAGGCCGAGCGCCTGGGCGTTCGCGTACGCCAGGAGTGGCAATGACGCGATCCCGATGCGGATGAGCGTGCCTCGCAGGCCGAAGAGGAATGCGTGGAGCGTGAGCACGACGAAGACGCCGTGGAACAGGAATTCGGCGGACAGCGGGCTGTGGGCAAACGCGACCACCGTGAAGCCGACACCCGCGAGATCGAGCAAGAGCCGGATCACCCCAGGCCGGGCGCGCAGCTGTGAGAAGGCGCGATCGATCGGATCCCGCCAGGACTGGGCGGCGCCGTCGACGGCCGGTGCTCGACGCACCCGTCCCGGGGCCTGTCGATCGGTGGACGCTGGAGGTGTGTACGCGGGGATGGTCAACCTGGACCTCGAGAATGGCTGGTTGCGAGGATGGAAGGCCTGACCGCTGAGGCCGATGCTACACGACCAGAGGCTCTGGAAACGCGTGCCAGGGCACGTCCATGACGAGGAGAACGAGGATGGCTTCAAACCTCCGGAGGGGGCTGGTCATCGTGGCCGTCGCCGGTCTCCTGGCGTCGTGCTCATCGTCCGGCCCGGCGGCCGGTCCGATCGCCGCGACCGAGAAGGAGTGGCAGATCAGCCTCAGTTCGACAAACATCAAGGCTGGTGCGATCACCTTCAACGTCAGCAATAACGGTGACAAGGAGCACGAGTTCATCATCCGCAAGACAGACCTGCAGTCAGACAAGCTCCCCTTGAACGCCGACGGCAGCGGGACGGTCTCCGAGGACGCACCCGAGCTGACCGTGGTGGGCGATCCCAGCGAACTCGGGGAGATCAAGTCCGGCAGCACGGACCGCACCATCACCGTGACCCTCCAGCCGGGTCACTACGTCATCTTCTGCAATCTCCACGTCACCGACCTTCTGCACTACCAGAAGGGAATGCACGTCGACTTCACCGTTCAGTGACGGTGATGCCCCGAGGGGTGTCGCGGTGCGCTCGACTCGGCCGGGATCTCGGGCCAGCTCGAGCGTGAGCTCTCGGCATCATCTGGCGATCGCCGGAACCGTGTGGATCGTCCTGTCCGCGGTCGGCGTCGCACTCGCGCTCGGTTTGCAGATCATCCCGGTCATCGCCTCGAAGGAGGCGGTCATCGAGAACGACGCGTTCGTCCTGCTGCTGGCCGTGTCCGTGCCGGTGCTCATGTTGGTCGTGGTCGGTCTGGTCTACTCGGCAATCCGGTTCCGCGCCAAGGGCGAGATGGCGGACGGGCCCGCGATCCATGGGCACGGCGGGTTCCAGGCGGCCTGGGTGCTCATCAGCTTCGTGATGGTGCTCGGCCTGTTCGGCTATGGCGCCATCGGGCTGGTCGCGATCCGGGGCGCGCAGTCAGCCGACTTCGAGGTGAATGTCCGTGGAGAGCAATGGGCCTGGCGGTACGAGTACCCATCGACCGGCGCGATATCCGACGAGCTCCACATCCCGGTCGATCGACGGGTTCATCTCATCATCACCTCGAATGATGTGATCCATTCGTTCTGGGTCCCGGCCTTTGGCGTGAAGCAGGATGCCGTGCCCGGTCGGACGACCCAGATCTATGTCACGGCGACGAAGACCGGTACGTACTCCGGGATGTGCGCGGAGCTGTGCGGACTCGGCCATACCGGGATGACGACGACGGTCGTCGTCTCGGATCAGACTGCCCTTGACACGTGGCTGAGCCAGGCGCCGGTGCCATCCCCGTCATGACCGCGCTTGTTCGGCCTTCGAGTTTCCGAGCCCCGGGGCTTCCGCGCGCGATCCTCGGGGCCCTGATCGGACTTGCGATCGGTGGCGGCCTCGCGGCATTCGGGCTCCAGGCAGACGGCGGCCAGATCCTCGGTCTCGGGTATCTCGTCGCCCTGGCGGGCTTCCTCCTGGGAATCGGGGCCTTCCGGTTCTGGCTGCGCTGGGCCGCGGCTCGCGAGCCGGATCTCGCCGACGAGCATGCCGCACACGGCCGAGCGGGTGACTGGAAGCGCTATTTCCGGTTCACGACCGACCACAAGGTGATCGGCGTCCAGTACCTCGTCACCGCGTTCGTCATGTTCTTCATCGCCGGCACGGCCGCGATGTTCATGCGGTTCGAGCTCGCGCAGCCCGGGATCGCGACGAGCAAGGACCTCTACAACACGATCATGAGCACCCACGGGGCGATGATGATCACGGTCGCCCTCATCTCGATCATCGGCGGCCTGGGCAACTTCCTCGTCCCGATCATGATCGGCGCGCGGGACATGGCCTTCCCAAAGGCGAACGCACTCAGCTACTGGATGTTGCCGCTCGCGGTGCTCCTCGTGGTGAGCAATCCGCTCCTCGGTGGCTTCGACAGCGGCTGGACCGCATATCCCCCGCTGAGCCAGCAGGCGAATCTCGGGCAGCAGGCCTACCTGATGGCCTTCGTCACGGTCGGCGCCTCGTCGATCCTCAGCGCGGTCAACTTCCTCGTCACCGTCTTCCGCATGCGCGCCCCGGGCATGTCCCTCATGCGCATGCCGATCTTCGTCTGGGCCCTGACGGTCACGGCGGCCCTGGCACTGATCGCGACCTCAGTGGTCGCGGCGGCGTTCACGATGCTGCTGTTCGACCGGCTGGTCGGAACCTCGTTCTTCCGCGCCACGCGAGGCGGCGACGTCATCCTCTTCCAGCACCTGTTCTGGTTCTACTCGCATCCGGCCGTCTACATCATGGGCGTGCCCGGGTTGGGAGCGATCCTGGAGATCGTCCCCGTGTTCGCCCGCAAGCCGCTGTTCGCCTACCCGCTCGCGGTCCTCTCGTTCATCACCATCGGCCTGATGAGCTTCATGGTGTGGGCCCATCACATGTTCGTCAGCGGCATGGCCGAGTTCTTCCACATCCCGATCATGTTCACGACGGAGCTGATCTCGGTGCCGACCGGGATCGTGTTCCTGTCCGCGTTAGGGACGATCTGGATGGGCCGGATCCACTTCCGGGTGCCCATGCTCTGGGTGTTCGGCTTCGTCTGGGCGTTCCTGATCGGCGGGATCACGGGGGTGTTCCTGGCCGACGTTCCGACGGACATCACGCTCAGCGACACGTACTTCGTGGTCGCCCACTTCCACTACACGATCGTGGGCGGCACCATCTTCGGACTCTTCGCGGGCACCTACTACTGGTTCCCGAAGATCACCGGCAGGATGTACAGCGAGCGACTGGGCCGGCTCCACTTCTGGTGGTTCACCCTCGCCTTCAACGCAACGTTCCTGCCGATGTTCTGGCTCGGGATCGAGGGGATGCGCCGACGCGTCGCCGACTACCCGGCCTCGCTCGGAACGGTCAACCTGATCGTCAGCATCGCCGGGTTCAACATTGCGCTCTCAGTGGCGGTCTTCATCTTCAACATGGTCCGATCCTGGCGACGAGGGCCGCTCGCGGAGGCGAACCCATGGCGAGCCCAGACCCTCGAGTGGCAGATCGCCTCGCCCCCACCGATCGATAACTTCGGCGATATCCCGTCCGTCACCGCGACGCCGTACCAGTACGGCACCGGGCCCGCGCTCGCGGATGGTCGGGCGACCCCATGAGCGTTCAGGCCGACGCCTTGAGCGGACACGGCGCTCCGGCCGTCCACGCGGAAGATCCGATCGCGGCGCGGAGCAACATGCTCCTGGCCGTCAAGCTCGCGATCCTCTCGGAGATCATGCTGTTCGGTGCGCTCTTTGCGGCCTACTTCGTCATCCGGGGCGCGAGCGGGGAGTGGCCGCCGGCCAACGGGCCGGAGCGGCCCGAGCTTGTCCTGCCTGGACTGAACACGCTGCTCCTCATCCTGTCGAGCGGCACGATGCAACTCGGGGTCCGGGCCGCGCGTCGTGGCGATCGCTCCCGGATCCTGCGGTGGCTCGGCCTGACGCTCCTGCTGGGCGGGATCTTCATCGTCGTCCAGGGCTACGAGTTCGCGACGAACGGGTTCGGGCTCGGGTCCGGGATCTTCGGCTCGACCTTTTACATCCTCACCGGGTTCCACGGCGCCCATGTCCTCGTGGGCTTGGCGTTGATCGGCATCGTGGCCAACCGGGCCCGCCTCGGGCTCGTGTCGGCCGAGCACCATACCGCCGTCGAGGCCAGCAGCTATTACTGGCATTTCGTCGACGTTGTGTGGCTATTCCTCTTCTCGACCGTCTACGTCCTCTGACCTCGTGGCTCCGTTCGCGGGTCAGGGTTCGGTGCGCAGCCTCGCGGTGGCCTGAGCGCTGCGCCTGAGGTCGGCGGCCATCCAGGCGGCGACGATCATTGGAGCCGCGACCAGCAGGAGGGTGTCTCCGACACCCCACATGATCGCCCCGCCGATCAGCTGGTCCGTAGCGGCGTCCGGTCCCCATGTGCGATCCAGCGCCGCGTAGTGCGCGTAGAGGACGTGCGGCGCAAAGTAGATGGCCAATCCCACGGCAGCGTTGACCGGCATCTGGAGCACCACGTAGGCGAGCCGCGCCGGGTAGCCGAGGCGCCGGGGGATGGGATCGGCGGCGACGATCGGCCACCAAAAGAGCATGCCCGTGACCAGGAAGAGGCCGTGCTCCGCGATGTGGAGCCCTCGGTCTTCGAGGGCGGCGTCATAAAGCGGGCTGAAGTGGGTCGCGAACATCACGAACGTGAACGTGACCCATGCGACCGGCGGTGACGCTACCACCCGGACGACGCGGGAATGGAGGACCGGCAGGATCAGCCGACGCCGGGCCCACGGACTCGCCACCCGAAGGAGCAATGTGACCGGGGTGCCCAGCGCGAGGAGCGGGGGCGCCACCATCGCCAGCAGAAGGTGCTGGACCATGTGCACGCTGAGGAGGTCCTCGGCGTAGATGTCGACGGCCGACGTGAGCGCGACGAGCACGGCGCCAAGGCCGGCCAGCCAGGCAGCCACCCGCCAGGCGGGGATCGGAACGCGCGGCCGCGGCCTGTTCACCCGCCCGACGGCGGCCAGGTAGGCGCCCGCGGCGATGAGCGTTGCGAGCCACGGAAGGGGATCGAGCGACCACTGAGCGAGGACGCCACCGAGGGTCGGCTCGAAGGCCATGGTTCCGCCGGCCATGGCGGCCGGCGCGACCGTCACGACGAGGACGCCGGCGGCGAGGCCGCGTACGACGTGACCGAAGGGGCGCATCAGCCGCATGGTACGGCGCCTTGGTATCATCGCCGCCGTCCTGCCGCTCGGCGGCCGGGACCCAGGCCGCATTCGTCTAGAGGCCCAGGACACCGCCCTCTCAAGGCGGAGATCATCGGTTCGAATCCGATATGCGGTACCA
>DAINSJ010000012.1:0-17823 GCA_036741375.1 Candidatus Limnocylindrales bacterium | reverse complement strand
CCGTCATCACGGAATCCGAGGGCTCCCGGCAGTCGGCGATCAACGTCGCCGAGGGGCAGAAGCAGTCCGAGATCCTCAAGGCCGAGGGCGATCGCCAGGCGGCGATCCTGCGGGCCGAGGGTTTCAGCCAGGCGCTGACCCGCATCTTCCAGGCCGCGACGGGCATCGACGAGAAGACGATGGCCCTCCAGTACCTCGACGCCCTCAAGGCCCTCGGCGCGAGCCCGGCGACGAAGTTCGTGATCCCAACCGAGTTCACCCGGCTGATCGAGCCCTTCACCGGCTACGTCGAGCGGGGCATGTCCGGCGGCGATGCGAAGGCGGCCAAATGACGAAGATCCTCGTCGTCGACGACGAAGCCAACGTTCAGCGCCTGCTTCAGTACACCCTGAAGCAGGCCGGCTACAGCGTCATCGTCGCGGGCGACGGCCAGGAAGCGCTCCGCCTCTGGGCGGCGGAATCCCCGGCGCTGATCCTCCTCGACGTCGGGCTGCCGAAGCTCGACGGCTACGGTGTCGCCGAGAAGATCCGGAGCGAAGAAGGCGGCGGCGCCCACGTCCCGATCATCATGCTGACCTCGGAGAAGGAGGTCGAGCAGAAGGTCCGCGGCCTCCGGGCCGGCGCGGACGACTTCCTCGTGAAGCCGTTCCACCAGGCCGAGCTCCTCGCCCGGATGAAGAGCCTGCTGTCCAGGTTCGGGCCGCAGGACGGCGGCGCCCTGGGCAAGCCGCCGCTCGGGCGAATGATCGCGTTCTACGGCGCGAAGGGCGGCGTCGGGTCGACGACGATCGCGATCAACACCGCCATCGCCCTCCAGACGGTCTACGACCGGAAGGTCGTCCTGGTCGACGCCGCGCTCCAGTTCGGGGACCACCGTGTCTTCCTCGACCTCGGCAACGATCGCAAGAGCATCATCGACGCGGTCTCCGCCCCGACCGTCGATGCCGAGCTCCTGAAGTCGGTCCTCGTGAAGCACGATTCCGGAATCGACCTCCTCCTCGCGCCGGCCACGCCGGAGGAGAGCGACCTCGTCTCCGAGGAGCGGATGACGAGCGTCCTCGCGATCCTCCGGAGCGTGTACGACTACGTCATCGTCGACGTCGACAAGCGGCTCGGCGACCTGACGCTCTCGATCCTCGACCACGCGGATGAGCTCCACATCGTCATGACGGCCGACCTGTCGTGCCTCAAGAACGTGCGGCTCGTGCTCGAGGCGCTCCAGCGCATCGGCTTCCAGTCCAGCCGGCTGAAGCTCGTCCTGAACCGCTCGAACGCGTTCACCGGCGTGACCGCCGGCGCCGCCGAGAGCACCCTGAAGCGCAAGTTCGAAGCCAAGATCACGAACGACTACGCCGTCGCGATCCGGGCCCAGAACACGGGCCAGCCGTTCATGTTCTCGAAGCCGGAGACGCCACTCGCCAAGGAGATCGGCGCGCTGGCCGGGCAGATCGACGCGGTCGTCGCCCAGCTGGCGATTGCCGCGAAGGCCAGCGCCGCCCGACGCTAGATCCTCGGGCCGATGGCGTCGCGGAGCTCCGCCTCGTGCCTCGGAGAGCGAGTGCTGATTCCCGCCTGAGGTTGCCCGTTCAGGTGAGCCCGGGATAAGCCCTCGGCCGTAGGGTCGAGTCGTGCTCGCGACTCTGCTCTCCGCCACCCTGATCGCCCTTGACGGGCGCGTTATCCGCGTCGAGGTCGACGTGGCCCCGGGCCTGCCGGGCTTCACGATCGTCGGGCTCGCAGACGTGGGTATTCGCGAGGCCCGGGAACGGGTGCGCGGGGCGCTTCGGAATGCCGGATTCGTCCACCCACCGCGCCGCATCACGGTCAACCTCGCTCCCGCGGACCTGCCGAAGACCGGCACGGCGGCCGACCTGGCGATCGCGATCGGGATCCTGGTGGGCTCTGAGCAGTTCACGCCCCGCGCCGGTCGGGCGGCGTTGATCGGCGAGCTGTCGCTCGGCGGCGAGGTACGGTCCGTGCCTGGCCTGCTGCCGATGGTCCTTGCGCTCGCGCGTCGGGGCGTGGCCCGGGTGGTCGTCCCGGCCGATGGCGCAGCCGAGGCCCGACTCGTCGGTGGCGTCGAGATCCTGCCCGCGGGCTCGATCCCGGAGGCTGTCGACGCTTTGCGGGCGCGACGCCGGTCCTCACCCCGGCAGCCCGATCGCGTCGAACTTGCGACGGCAGGCGTGGGGGACGCACCGGCTCCGAGCGTCGTGGCGGTCGCGAGTGGCGCCGATGCGCCAGACCTCGCGGACGTCCGCGGCCACGCCGAGGCTCGGCGGGCGCTCGAGGTCGCGCTCGCAGGGGGACACGGGCTCCTCCTGATGGGGCCGCCGGGGACCGGCAAGACCCTCCTCGCGCGCACGATTCCCGGGCTCCAGCCGGCGCTCGAGGACGACGAGGCCCTCACCGCGACGATCGTCGCCTCGGTGTCCGGCGAGGGCCCGATCGTCGGCCTCGTGCGGCGAGCGCCGTACCGGGCGCCGCATCACACGAGCTCGTACGCAGCGATGGTCGGGGGCGGCCCCGCGCTCGCCCCGGGCGAGGTCACGCGGGCGGACCACGGCGTGCTGTTCCTCGACGAGCTCGCGGAGTTCAGCCGTGATGTCCTGGAGGCGCTCCGCCAGCCGCTCGAGGATGGGCGGGTGACGATCGTGCGGGCGCGCGGCGCGGTCACGCTACCCGCCCGGTTCCAACTGGTCGCGGCGATGAACCCCTGCCCGTGCGGTCACGCGGGAGGCGAAGGCGGGGCCTGCGTCTGTCGGCCCGGGGTCCCGGAGAAGTACGTGGGCCGGATCTCGGGACCGCTGCGCGATCGGATCGACCTCTGGGTCGGCATGCCACGGATTCCCGCCAGGCTGATGCTCTCGGGCGCCGAACCGGAGCCGTCGTCGGCTGTTGCGGCGCGGATCGCGGCGGCCCGCGCCCGGCAGCTGGCCCGCCCCGGCCACGCGCTCAACGCCCGGATCTCGGGCCGGATGCTCCGGGCAGCCGCGCAACTATCGCCGGCCGACCAGGCACGGCTCGCGTCCCTGTCCGAAGCCGAGCGGCTTTCGGGCCGCGGTACCGAGCGGCTGCTCCGCGTGGCACGGACGATCGCGGACCTCGCCGAGGCCGATTCGGTCCGGGCGCCGCATCTCGACGAGGCCGCTCGCTGGCGGGCCCCCGCCGCGCGGCCGCTCAACGCGTTGGCGCTCTGAGGTGCTCGGTGTGGGTACGGGTCCCGAGGCGGCGTCCGAGGCTCGCTTCGCCCTGCAGCTCGGATCGGAGGATCGCGACGCGCTGGCCATCCTCGTGTCGGTCCAGGGACTCGGCCCGATCACGCTCGATCGGCTCCTCGCGAGGATCGGGTCGCCGGCGGCGATCCTCTCGGTGGCGAATGCGCCAGACGGAGTCCGTGCCCTGGTTTCGGCCGGTGAGATCCTGGAGGCCCCATGGCGATCGATGGCCGAGGCCGTTGCAGAAGCGATCGTCGAGGCGGGTGGAAGGCGCAGCGCGATCCTCGACGGGATCGCGAGGCTCGGCCTGCGGGTTCTGGCCATCGGAGATCCCGACTATCCGGCTCGGCTCATGGCGATCGAGATCCCGCCCGCGGTCCTCTTTGTGCGAGGCAATGCGCAGGTTCTGTCCGCGGAGCATTCGGTCGCGATCGTCGGCACGAGACGACCGTCAGAGGCAGGTCGCCGGATCGCGGCCCGGATCGCCGTGGGCCTGGCCCGAGCGGGAGCGGTCGTCGTCTCGGGTCTTGCCGTCGGGATCGACGGCGCGGCCCATGCGGGCGTGATCACCGAGCATGCCCCGACGATCGCCTTCATCGGCAGTGGCCACAACCGACTGTTCCCGGCAGTCCACGACCGGCTCGCGGACCAGATCGTCGAGGCCGGAGGCGCGATCGTATCTGAGTACTCCCCGGACACCGAGCCGACGAAGGGGACCTTTCCACGCCGAAACCGGCTGATCAGCGGGTCGTCGGACGCGGTCGTCATCGTCGAGGCCGGCGCGAAGAGCGGGGCGTTGCTCACGGGCTCGTGGGCCCTCGAGCAGGGCCGCGACTGCTTCGTCGTCCCGGGCTCGATCGACGCCCCGATGTCGGCCGGCTGTCTCGGGTTCCTGCGCGATTGGCCGGGGCTCGTGCGGATCGTCTCGGGGATCCCGCAGCTCCTCGAGGACCTCGGGCTTCCGCCCGGAGCTGCTTATCGGGCCCTCGCCCGCCCCGCGAAGCCATCATCAAGCGTTCGAGCGCCAACTCCGGAAGCCGTGCTCAGCGGCGGGGGGCCGGACGACCGCGCGGTCGGGACGGCGCTCCTCGAGGGTGCCGTCATCGTCGACGAGATCGTCGCCGTCACGGGGCTGACGATCGGCGCGACCCTCGGCGCCCTCACCCGGCTCGAGGCCGCCGGACACGTTTCCGGAAGCCACGGCCGCTACCGGCTCGAGGGATCGTGGGCGGGCCGCGAACCACAGCGCCTCCGGCGAGCACGGCCCGCTGCCTGAATCGAGCGTGCTATCGTCGGCGACCGATGTTCCGCGCCATCATCCACCCGCTCAACGATCAGCCCGTGATGGTCGATATCGAGGCGATGCCGTCGCCCACGGACGTCGCCCTCGTCTGCCAGAACGTGCGGACGATCGACGGGAAGCGCCCAAAGTTCATCGATCGCAAGGATTCGACGTTCATCTTCCCGTACGCCTCGATCCGGTTCGTCGAGGTCTACTCGGGCGTCGACGCGGGGCTGGCGGAGCCCGAACATGCCGAGCCGGCAGAGCCCGACGAGCTCGAGATCGACGAGGACTTCCTCCGCCGCGTGCGCGAGGCCTGACGCTCCAGCCAGGCCCGAACGGCAATCGCGGGCACGACTCGCGACGGGCGGCGAGAATTCGATCCATGCCACAGGCCCCCGACGCTCGCCTCGCCCTCGCACGCCTGGTCGGGCGCGGCGCCGGTGCCGTCAGCCGCCTCGCCGGCAGGGGCGGGGGAACCGCGATCAGCGGCGTGGTCGCCGAGAAGATCGAGCCGCGCCTCCGCCGACGTGTGTTCGCGGATCGGGGCGTCACGCTCCTCGCCGTCTGCGGGAGCAACGGCAAGACGACCACATCGGGGCTCGCTGCCGCAGCCATCCGGGCGAGCGGACGTCGCGTCGCGGTGAACGCGGCCGGCTCGAACATGATCCAGGGGATCTCGGCCCTCGCCCTCGCCACGATCGACGCGCTGGGCCGGACGCACGTCGATGTGGTCGTCGCCGAGGTCGACGAGGGCGCGATGCTCGCGATCGTGGACGAGCTGCAGCCCCGGGTCATGATCGTCACGAACGTGGTCCGGGACCAGCTGGATCGATACGGCGAGCTCTATGCAACGGCCGGCGCCCTCGAGCGAGCAGCGGAGCGCCAGCCGGCGGACGGAACGCTCGTCCTCTGCGCCGACGATCCGCTGGTCGCCCAGCTCGCGCCCTCGCATCCGAACCGCCAATTCGTCGGCCTGGAGCTCGCCGAATCTCACGACCGGATCACCTCGGCGGCCGATTCCATTCGCTGCCCGAGATGTCGGGCGCCCCTCGACTATCGCGCCGTGTACCTCGGACATCTCGGCGACTGGCGCTGCCCGAGCTGTGGGCTCACGCGACCGCCGCTCGATGTCGCGGTCACCCGCCTCGCGCTCGATGACGACGCGACCTCGGTCACGATCCGCGTAGGGGACACGGGCGAATTCACGGGGCGGATTCCGCAGCTCGGGCTGCACGTTGCCTACGACGCCGCGCTGGCCCTGGCGGCTGTGGCCGCCGTCGGCGTGGAGCCGCGCGTCGCGATGGCCGCATTCGAGCAGACGGCGCCGGCCTGGGGCCGCCTGGAGCGATTCCAGGCGAGCGGGCGGACGGTCCTCCTCGGTTTCGCGAAGAACCCGATGAGCTACCGGACCGTGATCGGCGTCGTCGAGGCCGGCTCGGCCGACTACGACCTGCTGCTCGCGCATTCCTCGAGCAAGGTCGACGGCGAGGACTTCGGCTGGCTCTGGGACGTCGAGTACGAGCGCCTCGCCCCGCACGTCCGGCAAACGACCGTGGCCGGCGATCGAGCCGGCGAGATCGCGAACCGTCTGGCATACGCGGACTGGCCGATGGACCGCGTCCAGATCGTGCCCGATGTCGTCGCTGCCTTTGATGCCGCGCTCGAGGCCACGCCCCCGGGCGGGACCCTCGTCGTGACCTCGGGGTACAGCCCGCTTCGGGCTCTTGTCGAGCATGCCCAGCGACTCGGCTGGACCCGGCACTTCTGGGAGTCGTGAGCACGATGGACCTTCGCATCCTGCATCTGCATCCCTCGGTCCTCAACGTCGCCGGGGATGGCGGCAACGTCCGGGCGGTTGAGCAGCGCGCCAGGTGGCGTGGCATCGACGTCGCGATCCGGCGAGGCGACCCCGGCGACGCGCTCGACCCGGCATGGCCCGACATCACGATCATCGGTGGCGGCCAGGACACGGAGATGCGGGTCGCGGCCGACGGCCTCCGCGACCAGGCGAGGGCACTGCGGGATTCGGTCGAGGCTGGCGGCGTGATCTTCGCCGTCTGCGCGGGGTTGCAGCTGCTCGGTCGCACGTACGTGCCCACGACCGGCGAGGCGATCGAGGGCCTCGGGATGTTGGATCTCGAGACCCGTGGCGGGCCGACCCGGTTCATGCAGCATGCCGCATGCGAGGTCGAGCTGGATGGCACGACGAGCGTCGTCGTCGGGTTCGAGAACCACTCCGGCCTGACCGAGCTCGGCCCGGGGGCGAAGCCGTTCGGGACGGTCGTCCTGGGCGCGGGCAACAACGGCGTGGACGGCACGGAGGGTGCCCGCCCCGCCGATGGATCGCCGATTCTATCGACCTATCTCCACGGCCCGGTCCTGCCGAAGAACCCGTGGCTCACGGATCATCTCCTGACGTCGGCCCTCGCGCGACGCCACGGCCGCGTGGAGCTCAACGCGCTCGTCGACACGACGGAGGATCGGGCTCACGACGAGGCCCTCGCCGCCGCCGAACGTGCCAGGGGTCGACGGACCGCGATCCCCGCCGCCCGACTCGGGCGATAACGGCTCCGGTCAGGGCGCACGGAAGCGCGGAGCGGCCCCAAATACCTTCGCCGCCCCTTCGGGCGGCGGTCTGCGTGGCACCCGACACCGCCTCGCCCGGTTGACTGGCGAGTGAGAACCCGTGGCTATACTCCCCCGGATGCCGAAGCACCTGGTGATCGTGGAATCGCCGGCCAAGGCGCGGACGATCGAGCGATACCTCGGCGACGATTACCGCGTCCTGGCCTCCTACGGCCACGTCCGCGACCTCCCCGACAACCCCGGCAAGGGCAAGTTCGGGGTAGACGTCGAGCACGGCTTCACCCCCGAATACGTCATCTCCGAGGACCGCCGCAAGCAGGTCGATGCGATCGAGAAGGCGGCGAAGACCGCGGACACGGTCTACCTCGCCACGGACCTCGATCGCGAGGGCGAGGCCATCGCCTGGCACGTTGCCGAGGCCGCCCACGTGCCGGCGTCCAAGACTCGCCGCGTCACCTTCTCGGAGATCACCGAACGCGCGATCAAGGAAGCCTTTGCGCATCCGCGATCCATCGACACGAATCTCGTCGACGCCCAGCAGGCGCGTCGCATCGTCGACCGGCTCGTGGGCTACACGCTGAGCCCGCTGCTGTCCCGCAAGGTTCGCGGCGGCCTCTCTGCGGGCCGCGTCCAGTCGGTGGCCGTCAGGCTCGTCGTTGAGCGCGAGCGGGAGATCGACGGCTTCATCGCGCGGGAGTACTGGACGCTCAAGGCCGTGCTCGAGTCGGCGGCCGGCGAGCCGTTCGAGGCGGACCTCGTCAGGATCGACGGCGCGCCGCTCGAAGTCGGCGACGGGACGGCGGCCGAGCACCATGCGAACGCGCTGCGAACCCTGCGGCCGCGGGTGACCTCGATCGGCGTCAAGCGCCAGAAGCGCAGCCCCGCGCCGCCGTTCACGACCTCGACCCTCCAGCAGGAGGCGAGCCGCAAGCTCTCGTTCAGCCCGAAGCGGACGATGTCGGTGGCCCAGCATCTCTACGAGGGCGTCGACACGCCCGACGGCCACGTCGGGCTCATCACGTACATGCGAACAGATTCCGTGGCGATCGCCGGCGAGGCGATGGGCGAGGCCCGCGAGGTGATCCGGCAGCGCTTCGGCGAGCCGTACACGATGCCGAAGGGTCGGGTCTACAAGACGAAGAGCAAGGGTGCCCAGGAGGCCCACGAGTCGATCCGGCCGACGAGCTTCGCCCGCGATCCGGAGGGCCTCGCCCAGTTCCTGAAGCCCGAGGAGCTCCGGCTCTACCGCCTGATCTGGCAGCGCGCCCTGGCCAGCCAGATGGAGGCCAAGGAGCTCGAGACGACGACGGCCGAGCTCGAGGCCGGCCCGTACGGCCTTCGCGCGAGCGCGACCCGCACGATCTTCGACGGCTTCTCGCGGGTCTACACCGAGGGTCGCGACGAGGCCGACGAGGACGAACGGGAGGGTCGACTGCCGGCGCTCGCGGAGGGCGACGACACGACCGTCACCGACGTCGAGACGACCCAGCACTTCACCGAGCCGCCGCCACGGTTCACGGAGGCGTCGCTCATCAAGGCCCTCGAGGAGCACGGCATCGGCCGGCCGTCCACGTATGCCGCGACGATCTCGACGATCGTCGATCGCGGCTATGTCCGGGTCGAGGAACGGCGGCTCTTTCCGGAGCCCGTCGCCGGGATCGTCACGGACCTGCTCGTCGAGCACTTCGGCGATTACGTCGACGTCGAGTTCACGGCCAAGATGGAGGAGGACCTCGACGAGGTCGCGAGCGGCAAGCGCGCCTGGGTCCCGCTGCTCGAGGCGTTCTACGGCCCCCTCCGCGACCGGGTCGACGAGAAGCGGAAGACCCTCCGCCGGAAGGACTTCACGACCGAGGCGTCGGACGAGGTCTGCTCGCTCGGTCATCCAATGGTCATCCGGCTCGGTCCGACGGGCCGCTTCCTGGCCTGCTCGACCTATCCCGAGCACAAGGAGACGCGGCCGCTGCCCGGCGACGAGCCGCCGCCACTCGAGGGAGCTGGGGAGACCTGCCCGAAGTGCAACATCGGCACGCTGGTGTCGCGACGCGGGCGGTTCGGGCCGTTCGTCGGCTGCGATCGGTACCCCGAGTGCGATTACATCCGCCGCGAGGGTCCGCCGCCGCCGGACCAGCTGCCGTTCGAGGTCATCTGCCCGAAGAATGGCGACGGCCACCTCGTCGCGCGTCGCGCCAGGCGTACCGGCAACGTCTTCTGGGGATGCTCGGCCTACCCGAAGTGCGATTTCACGACGAACCACGAGCCGATCGGGGCGTCCCACGACCTCGACGACGGCCCCGTGGCGCGGCGAGCCGACGGATCCACGATCTGCCTCAAGTGCGGCGCGGCCGTCGAAATGCCGCCCGGCATCGACCCGATCGGGGCGAAGCTGCCCGGCGGACCACCTGATCCCGCCGCCATTGCACCGGCTCGCCGTGGCACCGGGGCCGGGGGAGCGGGTCGCGGTGGCTCCGGACGCCGAAGCAGCACGAAGTCCCGCCCCGCGGGGACCCGCCGAGCCGCCACCCGAGCGTGAACGCCGGATGACGAGCGGAGACGACGCTCGGGCGCGCTTCCTGCTCACCATCCGGGCGAGGGATGCCTCGGAGAACACGATCCGGTCGTACGCAACGGCCGTTGGCGCGTACATCGAGTGGCTCGACGCCCGCGGTGCCGACTGGCGGGCCCCGGCTCGCGCCGATCTTCGGGCCTACCTCGCCCGCCTCGTGACCTCCGGCGCACGGAGCACGGTCAGCCAGCGCCTCGCGGCGATCCGGTCATTCCATCGATTCGCGGCTCGCGCCGGTCTCGCGCCGGGCGACCCGTGGGGCGGGATCGCGACGCCGCGGATTCCGCGCCGCCTGCCCCGCGTGCTCGAGGTCGAGCAGATCGAGCGGCTGCTCGATGCCGTCGAGCTGTTGGCCCCGTCCGACGGCGCTGCGTCGCCGGTTGCAAGCGCGATTGCCCTTCGGGACCGGGCGATCGTCGAGGTCGCCTACGCCGCGGGCCTTCGGATCAGCGAGCTCGCCTCGGCGGAGCTCGCCACCCTGGACCTCCGCCGCGGCGAAATCCGCGTCCTCGGCAAGGGGCGCAAGGAGCGGACCGGGCTCCTCGGACGGCCGGCCATTGCGGCGCTCGAGGCCTACCTCGACGCCGGGCGCCCTGCGCTCCTGGCTCGCCGCCGCGAATCCGGGCAGGAGCCGGATGTGATCTTCCTGAACCACGAAGGCGCCGCGATCGGGGTCCGCGGCCTCCGCTTCCGGATCGCGCGGCTGTCCCGGGCTGCGGGCCTCCCGGAGGGCGTCTCGCCGCACACGCTGCGGCACTCGTTCGCCACACACCTCCTCGATGGCGGGGCGGATCTCCGCGTCGTCCAGGAGCTGCTCGGCCACGAGAGCCTCGCGACGACGCAGGTCTACACGCACGTTTCGCCTGCGCGGCTCCGGGCGGCCTACGTCACTGCGCATCCGCGCGCGAGGGTGTCCGACCGGCCCGCCGCCGACCGGCCCGCCGCCGACCGGTCCCAGTGAACGAGGACTTCGAGGCAGACGGCGTCGCCGATCCGACGGCCATGCCCGCGGCAGACCCGCCAGCAGGGGCCCTGCCGGCCCGGACGAGCGCGGCCACGCTCGCGCGAGCCGGCCTGATCGTCGCCGCGACGTACCTCGTCGCGCGGATCCTCGGCTACGTCCGGGTCCTGATCATCGGCACCACTTTCGGCGCGGGCGCGGATCTCGACGCGTTCTTCGCGGCGTTCCGAATCCCGGACCTGATCTTCCAGCTCGTCGCCGCTGGCGCCGTGGCGTCGGCACTCGTGCCCTTGATCGCCGGCCTCCTCGCGACCGGCGCCCAGGTCCGTTCGTGGCGGGTCGTCTCGACCGTCGCGAATCTCATGCTCGTCGCACTCGTGGTGCTTGCCGTGCTGGCGTTCGTCGTGGCGGAACCGCTCGTCGCCGCGATCACCCCCGGCTTCGACGCGACCGGGCTGGCAAAGACTGTGGACCTCACCCGGATCATGCTCGTCGCCCCGATTCTCCTCGCGCTCGGAGCGGTCGCCACGAGCACCCTCAACGCGGATCGTCGATTCGGAGCCTCCGCGGTCGCTCCGATCCTCTACAACCTCGCGATCATCGGGGGCGCGGTGCTCCTCAGCGGCCCGCTCGGCGTCACGGGTCTCGCGATTGGCGTCGTGGTCGGCTCATTCGGACATCTCGTCGTCCAGCTTCCGGCACTGGCCCGCGCCGGGTTCCGGTACGTGCCCCGGATCGACCTGTCCGACGAGCAGGCTCGACGGGCGCTGGCCCTGATGGGGCCGCGCGTGCTCGGCCTGGGCGTCACGCAGATCACGTTCGTGGTCATGACCTCGCTCGCGTCGAACCTCGGCGCGGGGGCCATCTCGGCCTACACGATCGCGTTCGCGCTGCTCCAGATCCCGCTGGGCGTCATCGGCATCCCGCTGGGGATCGTCATCTTCCCGTCCCTCTCCCGCGAGATCGCGATCGGGCGGACGAGCAACTACGTCGAGCTTCTGACGCGATCCCTTCGCATCCTGATCTTCGTGATGCTGCCGATCACGGCCCTGGCGATGGTCCTGCGACTCCAGGTCGTCGAGCTCCTGCTCGGCTATGGCCGGTTCGACCAGGCGGCCGTCCAGCTCACGGCGGACACGCTCCTCCTGTTCATGCTTGGGCTCACCGCCCACAGCGCGATCGGCGTCCTCGCCCGGGCCTTTTACGCCCGCCAGGACACGCGGACGCCGGTCTGGGCGGCCATCCTCGCGGTGGTCGTCAACACGTCGCTCGGCGTCCTCCTCGTCGGCCCCCTGGGCCTGCCGGCCCTCGGCCTGGCCATTGCTACGGCGGCCTGGATCGAGGCCCTCGTGCTGCTTTGGATGCTGGAGCGACGTGAGGCGGGGTTCGACCTTGGCGCGATCGCCTCGGTCACGCTGCGCGCCGTCATCGGCTCGGCCGCGGCGGCCGTCGCGGCGCTCGCCGTGCTGCAGGTCACGATCGCCCTCCTGGGCCCCGGTGCTGTCGCCGGGGTCCCCGGGCAACCGGGCAAGGTCGTGCTGCTCGTCGAGGCCGCGCTCGCCAGTGTCGCCGGCATCCTCGCCTACGTCGGGGTCTCGATCGCCTTGCGGATCCCCGAGCTGCCCTCTATCGTCGGGATCATGGTCGACCTGGTCCGTCGCCGCGGCCGACCGTGATCGAGTTCCGCGAGGCCACCCCGAGCGAGCTCGAGACCTGGGATGCGCTCACGGTGCAACCGGCCGGGGGTCACGTCCTCCAGTCGCGACCGTGGGCCCATTACCGCGGCCGGATGGGCTGGCAGCCGCGATTCCTGATCGGCTCGGATGGCTCGGCGGTCCTCGCCCTCCTGCGGCCGTGGCCGTTGCTCGGCAGCGCCAGCGCCTACATCTCTCGAGGTCCGGTCCCGAACGGCACGGTCGAAGAGCTCGTCGCCCGTCTCAGCGGGGTAACGGACTGGCTGGCGGCCAACGGCGTCGACGTTGTGGCGAGCGACGCCGAGGTCGCGGCGTGGACCGGCTACGGCGACCAGATCGCGGCGGTCGGCTACCGCCCGATCGAGGAGATCCAGCCGTCGCGCCACCACCTCGTGCTCAAGCTCGGCGACCGCATCGACCAAGAGGCAGCCTTCGGCAACATCTCGAAGTCGACCCGCCAGCGGATCCACCAGGCGGAGCGGCAGGGGATCCAGGTCGTCCGCTACGACGCAGCGGTCGAGGGCGACGACGTCGGTCCGATGTTCCAGGCCCGCGAGGATGCGCCAGAGGTCGCCCTGACGCGGTTCCATGGCTTTCTCGAGGCGACCGGGCGCCGGCGGCGCTTTGCGCTCACGGCGAGGTCGTCGTTCCTGGACTGGAGCCACACGGCGTATCGGGCCGGCTATCTCGCGCTCCTGGAGGCCCGCGATCTCGAGGGCGTCCCGTTCGCCGGGCTCGTCCTGTACCGCCACGGCGGCCGGCTCTCGACCGCGTTCTCGGGCGACGAGGCGGGCGCGCGGGAGCGCCACCAGGGGGTCTTCCACCTGCTTCGATGGCGCGCCATCCAGCTCGCGATCCTGGAGGGCAGCCTCGAGATGGACCTCGGCGGCGTCGATGTTGCCGGAGCCCGCCACGAGCCCCAGCCGGGCGAGCCGATGTTCGGGCTCTACCAGCACAAGCGATCGTTCGGCGCCGAGTGGCTCGAGCTCGTCGGCGCCCACGAACGGGTCATCCGGCCGACGCGGTACCTCCTCGGCCGGGTCGCCGCTCGGGCGCTGGGCCGGTCGCGGCCCGCCTCCGGCGAAGAAGCGGCCTCGGAGCGCGGTGTGGCCGACGAGGGCGCGGAGGGCGGCGCCGAGGCATGAGCGAAGAGCCTGCGACCGCCACCCCGGCCGCCTGGAGTGCGGCCAACTGGGATGCCCAGGTGCGGGCGCATCCGCAGGCCACCTACCTCCAGACGAGCGCCTGGTCCACGGTCAAGCGCCCGAACGGCTGGAGCCCGACGCTCGTCGTCGGCTCGTCGCCGGCCGCCGGCGTGATCGGCGCCCAGGTCCTCGTGCAGCCGCTGCCGTTGCTGCCCTGGCGGTTCGCCTACGCGCCGCGCGGCCCGCTGGCCGACCGCTGGACGGCGGGCGCCCTCGAGGCGTGGACCGCCCGGCTCCGAAGCCGGCCGCCCGGATTGCGGGGCGTTGCGGTGGTGCGGGTGGACCCGGAGGTCGAAGCCGGCGCCGCGCTCGAGGGCGGCTCGGATTTCGTGGCGGAGCTGGTGCGTCTCGGCTGGCGCCAGGCGCCCGATGCGCAACCCCACCGGACCCGAATCATCGACCTCCGCGCGGAGGAGGCCGCCCTCTGGTCCGACCTGCGCAAGAAATGGCGGCAGTACGTCAACCGGGCCCGAACGAGCGGTGTCGTGATCCGCGACGTGGACCCCGCCGTCGAGACGGGCGCATTCGAGGTTTTCCATCGCGTGATGCGCGAGACGGGCCTGCGGGCCGGCGTGCCGATCCGCTCCGCGAGTGCCTACGAGGAACTCTGGTCGGCCTTCCGGCCGACCGGCGAGAGCCGGCTCCTCTTTGCGGACGACGCATCGGGCGCGACGCTCGCCGTCCTTCTCCTTGTCCGCTGTGGTGGTCGGGTCGTCGAGCCGTACGGCGGCATGACCGAGGCGGGCGGCACGCTGCGGGCGAACTATCTCCTGAAGTGGGAGGCGATCCGGTCGTCTCGCGAGCAGGGCGCCACCTCATACGACATGTGGGGGCTCGTGAATCCCGGCATCGCCCATTTCAAGCAGGGCTTCGGCGGCCGCGAGATCGAGTACATCGGGGCCTGGGATCTCCCCCTGTCGCCGCTCGGTGCGACGGCCCTGCGGCTCGGTGAGACCGCTCGCGGGCCCGTGCTCCGAGCCATTCGCGGCCTGCGGCGCGGACCGGGCTCGAGCCATGACGCCGACACCGCAGGCGAGGAGTCGGAGGGCGGCAATCCGGGAGCCGAGCCGGCACCGGACCTGAAGGAGCGCGGCGCCGATTGAGCGCGCCCTCGTGACACCCGCCGAACGGCCGCTCGCCGAGCTGGCGCGGCGGCTCGACGCGGAGGGCCAGCTGCTCGCCGTCCGCCGCGGCACCGGAGCAACCGTCCCCGAGGGCGAGCTCGAATCCATCGTGTTGACGGGGATCGCGGACGATTCGCGCTCGGTCGGGCCGGGGGACGTCTTCGCGGCGGTCCGCGGTCTCCACGTCGACGGTCACGACTTCCTCCCGGAGGCGCTGGCCCGCGGCGCCATCGCGCTGATCGTGGAGCGAACGCCCGGCGGGGACGAGGCCGTACTCGACCCCGCGAGCGACGCCGCCGTCATCCAGCTCGTCGTCCGACGCAGCGACGTCGCCCTCGCGTCGGCGGCAGCGTGGTGGTTCGGCGACCCGAGCCGGGAGCTCGACGTCGTCGGTGTCACGGGCACCAACGGCAAGACCACGACGACATTCCTCGCGGCCGCGGCCCTGGAGGCGGTTGGCTGGCCGACCGGGATCGTCGGGACGATCGGCATTCGCGTCGCGGGAACACTGCGGCGCAATGATCGACCGAACACCACACCTGGGGCGATCGACCTGCAGGGCGTGCTCCGGGAGATGGTCGATGCGGATCGGCGGGCCGCCGTCATCGAGACGAGCTCCCACGGCCTGGCGGCCGAGCGGGTCGGGAGCGTCGCCTACGGTGCGGCGATCTTCACGAACCTGTCCCACGAGCACCTCGACTTCCACGGGACATTCGAGGCCTACCGGGCAGCCAAGCTGAGCCTCTTCGAACGGTTGCCCCGGCAGGGCCGCGACGGGCGCCCGGGGATCGGCATCGTGAACCTCGACGATGCGAACGGGCGAGCCTTCGCGGCAGCGACGACCGCGGCGGGAGCGCGGACGATCACCTACGGCGTGGATCCCGGCGCCGACGTGCGCCTCCTGTCGCTCCAGGGTGATGCGTCGTCGAGCCGGCTCGAGGTTGACGCGAGTGGCCGGAACGTGGCGGTCGCCCTCCGGATCGGTGGGCGGTTCAACGCCCACAACGCCGTCGCGGTGGTGGGCCTCGGGCTCGGCTGGGGGCTCGACCTCGACCTCGTCGCGGCAGGGCTCGGCGAGCTGCCCGGAGTCCCGGGCCGGATGGAGGCCGTGGTCCGCGGCCAGCCGTTCCACGTCGTGATCGACTACGCCCACACGCCCGGGTCGCTCGACGCCGTCGGACGGGAGCTCGGCGAGCTCGCCGCGCCACACGGCGGGCGGGTCATCAGCGTCTTCGGTGCGTCGGGCGAGCGCGACACCGGCAAGCGTCCGTTGATGGGCCGCGCGGCGGGGGCTCGAAGTCGCCTGGTCATCGTCACCGAGGACGACTCCCGCAACGAGGATCCGGCGGCGATCTTCGAGGCGATCGTGACCGGCGCCGAAGCCGCCGGCCTCCAACGCGACCACGAGGTCCTCGTCATCCCCGACCGGCGCGCGGCAATCGCGGAGGCCTTTGCCCGCGCCCGGCCCGCGGATGTCGTCCTGCTGGCCGGCAAGGGCCACGAGACGTGGAACATCGGGCGGTCCGGCGTCGAGCCGTGGAGCGAGCGCGAGGTGGCCGAGGCCGCCCTCGCCGAGCTCGGCTACCGGGGCGATTCCTGAGGCTCGGGACGCGCCCGGTGGACCGAGTCCCGATCGGAGGCGGATCGGGCCGCTGCTAGACTTTCAGCACGATGGTCGTCCCACGCACGCGGGCGGAGCGACCGGCCGAGACCCGCCCGCCAGCTCCACCCCCCGCCGATCGTGGTCGGAAGCCGGCGCCCCGCGCAGTCGCGCGGCCGAAGGCGGCGCCCAACGCTGCGGCCGCGGCGAAGCCCACTGCCGTGGCCAAGCCCGCGGCGGTGGTCACCAGGTCCGCCCCGAAGGTCCCTTCGGTCAAGTCGATGAGCGCGGCCCTCATCGACACGCTCCAGCGCCACGACCCCCAGGCCGATCTCTCGGCCCTTCAGACCGCCATCGATTTCGCGATCGAGGCCCACGGCGACCAGAGGCGCGCCTCCGGAGAGCCGTACGTCACCCATCCGATCGCGGCCGCCCAGATCCTGGCCGACCTCGGGATCGATCCGGTCGCCATTCAGGCGGCGATCCTGCACGATGTCCCCGAGGACACCGAGTACGACCTGCCGGACATCGAGGATCGCTTCGGCGGCGAGGTCGCCCACCTCGTCGACGGGGTCACGAAGCTCAGCAAGTTCAGCACCCTCAGCCACGAGCAGCAGCAGGCCGAGAACATCCGAAAGATGTTCCTCGCGATGGCGGACGACATCCGGGTCGTGCTCATCAAGCTCG
This sequence comes from Candidatus Limnocylindrales bacterium, assembly GCA_036741375.1. GTDB lineage: Bacteria > Chloroflexota > Limnocylindria > Limnocylindrales > CSP1-4 > UBA5189. Next base: position 897 of record DAINSJ010000012.1, on the reverse strand, counting down.
CCGACCGACTCCACAACATGCGGACGCTCGCCGCGCTGCCGCCGGAGAAGCAGCTCCGCATCGCCCGCCAGACCCTCGAGATCTACGCCCCGCTCGCCGAGCGGCTCGGGATCTGGCAGGTCAAGTGGGAGCTCGAGGACCTGTCGTTCAAGGTCATCGAGCCGGTCCGGTTCCGGGAGCTGGCGAAGCTGCTGGATACCCGCCGGAAGGGCCGCGAGTCGTACATCGACCGGGCGATCGAGGAGCTCCGGCCACGCCTCGGGGCGGCCGGCATCACCGCGGATCTCGAGGGCCGGCCGAAGCACATCTACAGCATCTGGAAAAAGATGCAGCGCAAGAGCGCCGAGTTCGGCGAGATCTACGACGTCTACGCGATCCGGGTCCTCGTCGACGACCTCCGCGACTGTTACGCCGCGTTGGGCATCGTCCATGCCCTGTGGCGGCCGATCCCGGGCCAGTTCGATGACTACATCGCGGTTCCCAAGAACAACCTCTACCAGTCGCTCCATACCGCGGTCATCGCGCTGGACGGGAAGCCGCTCGAGATCCAGATCCGGACCCACGCGATGCACCAGGTCTCGGAGGTCGGGATCGCCGCCCACTGGCGCTACAAGGAAGGCTCGAAGTCCGATCGCGACTACGACGCGAAGCTCGCCTGGCTGCGCCAGCTCATGGACTGGCAGCGCGATGTCAGCGACGCGACGGAGTTCGTCGAGGGCATCAAGCTCGACATCTTCCAGGACCAGGTCTTCGTGTTCACGCCGAAGGGCGACATCAAGGACCTGCCGGCCAACGCGACCCCGCTCGACTTCGCGTACCGAATCCACACCGATGTCGGCCATCGGACGATCGGGGCCAAGGTCAACAACCGCCTCGTCCCGCTCGACTACCGCCTGA